>JBDXGY010000006.1:600000-900000 GCA_039989895.1 Hyphomicrobiales bacterium | reverse complement strand
GCCTTATTCTCTTCGAAACAAAGAGGATAATGGTGATGACAAAAACTGAAATACTTAAAATACAAAAAGCGCTGCTTGCCAAAGGCTTCAACCCCGGCAAGGCTGATGGCCTATGGGGTCGTAAAACGGCAGGCGCTGTGATTTCTTTCAAGAAAAGTGTTGGCCTGAGAGCACGTAGTCAAATTGGACCGCTGACACGTGCTGCTTTGTTTGATGGGCGTCACGAGATTAAATCTACCTATGAGGGGGAAGCGCCGAAAGATCCGTCTTGGTTGCGTCTTGCGCGGACCTATCTTGGCCTTAAAGAATATCGTGGTAATCGCCATAACCCCAAGATTCTGGAATGGTGGGTAAAACTTGGCCTTCCGTTTCGCACCGATGAAACTCCTTGGTGTGCTGGTTATGTGTGTGGCGTTTTGGAGGAGGCGGGCATTCGTTCCACTCGTTCGGCCGCTGCACGCTCTTTCAATTGGTCGCGTTGGGGCAGGGTGCTGGACGGTCCAGCGGTTGGCTGTGTCGTGAGCATGTGGCGCGGCAAGCGCAAAGGTGCCTCAGGTCATGTGGGCTTTGTCGTTGGTCGTGATCGTTTCAATAATTTGATGGTCCTTGGCGGTAATCAGGCAAACCGCGTCAGCATCCGTCCTTTTAAACGCGCTCGGGTGCTTTCTTATCACTGGCCGAAAGATCATAAATTGCCTGCTTGCATAGGATTAAGTCAATTACCCGTTGTTGCAAGCGATGGTCGTGTTTCTACAAATGAAGCATGATTTGATATAAACTAGGCCGTCTTTTTACCAATTGAGCAATTTCTCACGAGTTATGAGATAAATGTCTGGAAATTATCTCCTAGCTCGTGTATTCCACGGCAGCGTAAAGGGGTATAGCTCAGTTGGTAGAGCGACGGTCTCCAAAACCGTAGGTCCACAGTTCGAGTCTGTGTGCCCCTGCCAGTGCTTTGTGCGGCAATGATAATTCCTTTTTGGATAATATGAGCCAAGTATTTTATCATAATTCAGAATTCATTGTATGCAGCAAATGATGATGTGGCTGTCATCGTCTCAGTTTTTTGAAAAATGAAAACTCTTGATGTGAGATCTATTGCTGAGTTCTTTAATGAGCGTCAAAAGCGGTGTCGTCATGATGGGATATTCAGTCTCAATGGGGCCGGCTGCTTTTAAGGCTTGGTATTGAGTGTCATCATAAAATGCGGCGAGCAATAGATCGTCGTCGCTTGCGAAGGGGCCGCGCTCCTTACGAAGACGCTTCAAGGCTGGTGGGACAAGTTCACCGGGGCGCTGTGTGATGGGTTGTGCTCCACGTGTGATTTTGTCGTAGAGCGTCCCGTCAATTTTTCCTGCGATCTCGCCATATCCACCAAGCACATAGCGTCGTACTTCATCAGGGACAGTTTCGTAACGCGGTTTGCCTTGATCCTTGCCCATAACATTGAGGATTGCCATGGTGATTATATATTGCGCGAAGGGGCTGATCACGATTGGATAGCCTAAATCCATGCGCACCCGACCTGCTTCTTCCAAAATTTCTTCTAGTCTGTCTTCAATACCGATAGTCTCCAGTTGATACTGAAGATTTGACACCATACCGCCAGCGCATTGATGGTGGAAATGGAATTCGTCATATTGATTTGGTGTACCCACCGGCTTGTCTTCCATCTCAGCAATATAAGCCAATCGTTCCGCAACCTCATCAATGGGAGCCAGATCAATATCAACGTCATACCCTCGACGGCGGCAGTTCTTGGTGAAAAGTCCCGTAGGCGTATGAGAAACACCATTTGCGAGTGTTGATGTGGCAGTGTGGACTACTTCGGCACCATGTTCCACAGCTTGTAAGGTGACATAAGGAGCAAGGCCAGAATTGCAGTGGGTGTGGATTTGAAGCGGCAAGTTTTTGATTGCTTTTTTGAGCGCAGGAAAAAGCGTTGCAACGCGCTCAGGTCGCAAAAGTCCACTTGCGTCCTTCACAAACACAGCATCAACACCATGGGCAACAAGCTCTTTGGCCTTGCGAACGTAATATTCGTCGGTGTGAACAGGGCTATAGGTATAGGCAAGCCCTCCCACAACATAAAGACCATGTTTCTTTGCAACCTTGATCGGAATTCCCAGATTGCGTATGTCGTTTAAGGCGTCATAGGGGGTGTGGTATGTCATACCGTTTGCGGCAAAACGTTCGGCAGCGAGCTCAACTACGTCGTCAGCAAAAAATTCGAAGGTAAACAAACTCTGCCCGCGCGTATGAATAATCAAAGGCGTTTTTGTGATCCATTTATTTAAGATGCGCATCCGCTCCCACGGGTCTTCGCGCAGGTAGCGCACCATGACATCAAAGACGGCACCACCTACAAGATCAATGGCCTCAAAACCGGCATTGTCTAGACGAGGGGCAATATCTTTCATCATCGCGGTTGTCATGCGGGTTGCCCACAAGCATTGATGAGCATCGCGCAGGGTTACATCAATGAGCCGGACTTTTCTTTTTTCGATGGTGCTTGAGGTGCTGTTTTTTGGCATGTCAAATCCTCTGCGCATCTAAGCGATCAATGAAAGTATTTTCTACCCAGCGGGTATGGATTTTCGCTCCAATAAAATCTGGATCATCAAGCAAATTGCGATGAAAACTTCGTGTTGTGTGGATACCGTCAATGATAAGTTCATCGAGTGCTCTGCGCGTATTTTTCAAAGCGTCCTGTCTGTCAGTTCCTGTAACAATTAACTTTGCGATCATCGAATCGTAAAACGGCTGGATGGTGGCGCCTTCATAGATGAAACTATCGCAACGCACATCTGGCGTTGTTGGAAACCGTAGCCGTGTGATGCGACCGGGGGAAGGGACAAAGCCTTGATCAGGGTTCTCCGCATTGATACGAAACTCCATCACATGATTGCTGGACCAGTCTTTCTCTTCAGGTATAGAAAGAGGCCCACCGAGTGCCACACGGAGTTGTTCTTCAATCAAGTCGTGGCCGATGCGCATTTCTGTCACCGGATGTTCGACCTGAATGCGGGTATTCATCTCTATGAAATAGAATTCACGTGATACTTCATCGAATATAAATTCCACGGTGCCTGCGCCAAGATAGCCAACGCCTTTTGCTAAACGTACAGCAGCGTCTAACAGGCTGTTTCGCTCCTTGTCGGTTAGAACAGGAGAAGGGCTTTCTTCAACCAGTTTCTGGTGGCGTCTTTGTGTCGTGCAATCCCGTTCGCCTAAATGGCGCACTAATCCATGGTTGTCACCGAATATCTGTACCTCAAGATGGCGCACAGCGGAGAAATACCGTTCAAGGTAGACTGAAGGGTCACCAAAAGCTTCGCGTGCTTCTTGTGAGGCTTCATCGAATTTTGTTTTGAATGTTGTCAAGTCTTCTGCGACCCGCATCCCGCGACCGCCGCCACCTGAACTTGCTTTCAACAACAAGGGAAAGCCGATTTTTTTTGCCTCTTTCAATGCTATTTTGCTATCGGTAAAAGCGCCTTTTGATCCAGGTACGATCGGCACGTTAAATTTCTTTGCCATGTCTCTCGCGCGCGCTTTATCGCCCATAGTTGTGATTGTTTCTGGTGACGGCCCGATGAAGACCAACTCTTCTTCGGCGCACTGTTCGGCAAAGGCCGCGTTTTCAGCAAGAAATCCATAACCGGGATAGAGCATCGTACATCCCGTTTGCTTGGCCACATGGAGCAAGGCATCCACATTGAGATAGCTCTTAGTGCTCGCAGGCGGGCCAATACAAACAGCTTTATCAGCAAGCCACACATGAGGTGAAGAACGATCAGCAGTGGAGTATACTGCAACGCTCTCCAATCCAATTGCACGACAAGCTTTCGCAGCGCGAACCGCGATTTCTCCTCTGTTTGCAATCAAAACGCGATGCGATTGGTTCATCGTCTAATCCGCAGATATGACAAATAACAGTTGGTCAAATTCGACGAGATCGCCATCATCAGCGGCTATCTCATTGATAGTACCAGCGTGTGTCGCTGTGATTGTCGTATAAAGTTTCATAACGTCAATCAAACACAGCGTATCACCTTGTTTTACTTTTGAGCCGATTTCAACGAAGGGAGGCTTGTCTGGGGCAGGGCGACGATAAAAGGATCCAACCATAGGCGAGCGCACGGGAACCCCCGAAGCTGTGCTTGCTTCAGCCGTGGGTGCTTTCTTGCCAGTTTGAGGTGCTGAGGGTGCGGCAGTCTGCGTTAGCTCAGTCACTGGCGTTTCTAGGCTGCGCGATTCCCCTTGGCTATGAGACGTATCGCGACGCACAGCCAGTTTTATGCCTTCCAGTTCAAGAACGACTTCATCGCAGTTTGATGCGTCAATAATCTTGAGTATTTCGGCAACTTCCTTAAACGATAACGATATGATCCTCTCCCACGGCTAGGTTGCTTTTTATTGAGGCGTGTTTCCCATGAATTTTTCAGACAAGTAACTCTTTAATACCCATAGAGTCATCGCACCAAATAATGAGAGCGAGGCGTAGAGGTAAAAATCATATGCCAAGGTCATATACAAAAATCCGAAGACAGCTGTGGCTAAGAATACAATACGTTCCCATCCGCTCAAAGCCCTGAAAAAGTACCCATAAGATGCAATCGACATTGTGATCTGGATTCCGAGAACTTCCAGCAAAGGAGGGATGATCGCTGTTGTCATATTCGGAAATGTCATCAGTTCAGGTGAAAAAACAAATGCAAATGGAATGATGAAAGTTGTTGAGGCGATTTTCAATGAATCCGCAGCAGTTCTCAGGAATGAGGCGTCCGCGAGTTTGGCCGCCGCCAACACGCTGACGGCCACAGGAGGCGTCAATGTTGAGAATACGGCAAAATAGAAGACGAAGAAATGGGCTTGTAGCGGCGGAACGCCGATCTGTTGCATGAAGGGTACGAGAGCAAGCGCTACAATGATATAGGCCACCGGTGTTGGTAGTCCCATACCCAGAACCAGCGATACGCACATGGCACCAATCAACAAGAGTAGTTGGCTATCTGGCAAATATTGGATCAGCGCTGCACCTAACCGTCCGGAGAGGTTAGTCGTCAACATTACCTGACCGAGCGGGCCAATGGCAATCAATAGCAGTGAGAGCACCGCCACAAGGTAGAAGCCTTCTTGAAGAGCCGCATAGAGCGTTGACAATTTGGGTTGCCATTTTCCTTGAAAAAATGACAAGGCGAGAGCAAGGATAATACCCCACATTCCTGCAATTGCCGGTGAGCGATAGCCAAGCAAAAGCCACAGAACAATACCGAAGGAAATAATGAATGTCGGCAAAAGACGCAAGATCATTTGCATATCGGCTTTTTCCGTCAGCTTTGGTAGTTTGTGACGTTTTGCATAGATATAGATCGCGATGCCGCAACCCACTAAATATAAAAGGCCCGGCACCATGGCAGAAAGTGCAACGTCGATGTAGGGGCGGTTCAAGAATGAGGCGATAATGAATGCAGCCAAACCCATGATTGGGGGCATGATCTGTCCTGCAGTAGAAGCTGTTGCTTCAATCGCACCTGCCATAGAGTTTGAATAGCCATAACGTTTCATCATCGGGATGGTCAATCGACCTGTCAGCACAACGTTTGAGACAGCTTGCCCCATAATTGAAGATACAATGCCTGAGCCAATGAGTGCTGGTCCAGCAGCACCACCAGCCATGCGGCGTCCTGTTACTTTGCCGACTTCAAGGATCATATCAAGCATGCCAACGCCTAAAAGAATGGCGGCATAAATGATCAAGAAATAGATCGAATCTGCTGCAACTTGAGCGAGATAGTAAAAGCCTTGGTTGGTCCCAAGACCAATGTAATTCATGATGAATCCGGTGTCATATTTTGGGGTTACGAAAAGCGGATTTTCAATCAGATAACCGAAGAAGAAATAGCTGATCGCGACTGCGATCACAGATGTCAGGAGTAAACCCCAGTGGATGTAGCACAGCGCTAGAATTGACACGGTCATCATCCAGCCGACAACAATATCTATATCAGCAAAATAGGGTTGGGCTTTTTCAAGGTAGACGGCGTGATAGCGAATGTATCCCATCGCAATGGCACTTATTATGAGCGCGAAAACCGCCAGGCTAAACCGTGGCCAAAAGAAAGGGCGCACGCGCATAGTGTCGCCCGTATCGCTCATAATGTCTTTCATGCCCAGTTTTTCGTCGCACAAATTGCGAAGGGCGAGAAAACCGGTCATCAGGCACGTGCCAAGGATGAAATTTGAATAATGTTCTGATGAGTTTTTTACATATCCAAAAGCTGAAAACCCAATGTATACGGTGAGCACAAGGCCAACTAATATGAATGGTATATCAACCAGTTGCCTGAGGGTTTTCCAGCCAGTCATCTTAAGTCCTTATTTTAGGTATGTATCGTTCTTGTGTTTAATTCATGTGACGAATTGTCGCACATTAATAGCCGACCCAATCGTTTAATTTTCAACTGGATCGGCCATTTCGTTTATGTGTTCAGTAAGTTAGCTCTTAGGGTAAGTCATTGGTTCGCACTCTTTGCGTTTGTCCCACCAACCCAGCTCTTTGTAGGCTCTGATTGCACCAGCATGCGTGTTCTCTTCTGACAAACCACATGTCATCAGTTCTGGTGACCAGATTTTCCATAGGGCATGAAGTTCTTTCATTTTAGGCCCAATTTTACCGACCGATTTTACAAAGTTGTAAGCGCGCTCTTCATCGAAACTTTCATGAGCGGCCTTAAAGGCGCGGTTAAATCCAATACCAAGAGGCTCATCTTGGTGAGGAAGTGTTCCAGCTGGTAGATTCACATGGAACCAACTTGTGCCGAATTTTTCATTCACCTTTGCTACGTCTTCTTCCGTCACGCCGAGGTAACACATCTTATTACCGGTTGCTTCAAGCTGACGAACAGGACCAGGTATGATGAATGTTTCAAGACTTGGCTCCGCACCGATTGGTGTGACAGCTGCATCAGTTGCACCATCAATGAGCTGCTGTGTTAGCTGCCCTGGAGTCATGTGGCGAATATCTGCATTATCTGGTGTTACACCAAATGCATGCTCTAAGAACAAGCGTGAGAATACGCCCCAATCAGACTGACCGCGCAGACCGAGCGAGATACGCTTGCCTTTCAAATCAGCCATTGACTTCAAGTTACAATCGAAGGTCACAAGGAATTTGCCTTGGCCCCACCATGCTTCACCATAAAGAAGCTTCCACGGGACCTGTACTGGCTCAGGGAGAAATTCTTTAACTTCGTCAGAACCACCTGAATAGGCGATTTGGATGAGAGTGTCTTCAGTGGCAAAAACGGATGTTTTCCATTTGCGCTCTTCACGGCCCATCTCTCTGATGTTGTACATGTAACCTGGTGTTTCCTGCGGAAGCAGCAACACATCTGAACCTTCTTTGATCATCTGGTTCATTAAGATGGTGTCACCAGCAATTGGACCACAGCCAAATGGACATAGAAGAACGGCGATAGCGTCAGCCGCCTTTGAATATTGAACGCTGCCTGCTCCGGCTGCGGCTAAAGCAACGGCTGCAACAGCTAACGTCGCTGTTTTCTTGTATTTTCTTAATAGTTTCATTCTGTGTACTCCCTGCGCTTTTTTTTGTGAAGAAGCTAATTCAACAACATTCAAAATGTATCGCTAAATCATGCCTCCATACTATTAGGACATACCATTGTTTTTAAATCCAATTTACAAGCCCTAAATTTTTAATTTCCTTTTGTAACAAGCTTAAATTTTTTAAATTTCTTTTGTTTTTTAAAACCGTAATTAAGCGCTTACTTAAATGGGAGTACGGTGTGGTTTTTTATATAAGAGCATGTTGACAGTGACATCGTCAAATGAAAGCTTACTTATTTGAAATGGGCTCATTTGCTTGCAATGTAATAGGTTGCATTTGCTCATAATGGTTGCATTTGCTCATAATAATTGCGGTTTTAATTAGAAAGCTAGCAAATTTAATATAGGTAGAAATTATTATTTGTTTGGTTCAGTCTATAATACTTTTAATGAATTAACAGCAACACACGCACGAAGTTTGCTGATTTCTGGCGAATTGACGCCTGACGTACTCGTGTCTTCTTGTCGTGAACGCATTGAGAATAGAGAAGACGATGTTGAAGCATGGCAGCACCTTGATTGGCTTAATGTTGAGCGCCAGCTATCAACTCTCTCGCAACAGCCAATTGAGAAGAGGGGATTGCTTTGGGGCTTGCCCGTTTCTATCAAAGATATTTTTGATACATTTGATATGCCAACAAGTTATGGCTCCAAAATCTATGCTGGATTCCGACCAGTAGCTGATGCAGCCTGCGTTAGTCGTCTTCGTGCAGCAGGGGCGATTATAATGGGTAAATCGGTTTCGACCGAATTTGCTTATTGGCAAGCGGGTAAAACGAAGCACCCAAATGATGCAGCGCGTTCGCCCGGAGGCTCGTCCAGCGGCTCCGCCGCAGCCGTTAGTGATTATATGGTGCCACTTGCCATTGGGTCGCAGACAGCGGCTTCCACCATTCGTCCTGCCGCTTATTGCGGTATTGTCGGTTACAAACCAACCCGTGGTATGATCAGTCTGGCGGGTGTTAAAGCGCTGGCGAATGGATTGGATACTGTTGGTATGTTTGGTCGATGCGTATCGGATATAGCTTTAATCGCCAGTGTTATGGCAAATCGTCCTGACCTTGCTTGTATCGCACCAATCAAAGAAGAACCCAATGTCAGATTATGGATGGGTCCAGAATGGGATAAGGCCTCAAAAGGCGCCAATCTTGCAATTGAAAAAACACTTCAATTGATTGTCGAAAAAGGCGCGCATGTTGGGCGAGACACTGTGCCTGATCCTTTCACTCAGCTGTGTGAAGCGCAAACGATTATCATGGCTGTCGAGGCTGCGCGTGAACTTTCACATGAACGCTATACGGCCTATGACAAACTAAGCATGTCACTCCATGAATTGTTTGCATTGGCCGATGGAACCGTAAGCAGTGATTATGATGATGCTTATCAGCTGCGCGATTACTGCCTGCATAATCTTGAACAGATTTTTGGTGATGCGGATGTGCTTGTTTTGCCAAGTGCTCCAGATGTGGCGCCATTGTCGCAAGCAGGCACGGGCGATCCTGTGATGAGCAGAGCGTGGACCTTGTTGGGCTTGCCGAGTATCACAGTGCCCTGTGGCACGAATGCGAGTGGGCTTTCATATGGCATACAATTGGCTGCTCGCCCAAGGCGAGATGTACAACTATTGCAAGTAGCCAAATGGTTTGAAGATGCTTTAGTTGGTCAGAAGAATGAGGTGATCGCCTCTTAAGTTATCTTTATCGCCTCGTCATGCAGCGCGTAGCCCAAGGATATTACGTGCTTCACTTATTGTTGCGACGGGGCGCTCGTATTTGTCGCATAGCTCTGCTGCTCTTTTGATTAAAGCCGCATTGGAGGGAGCGAGGGTTGTTTTGTTGAGACGTATATTATCCTCAAGACCGGCTCTAGTGTGGCCGCCAGCCGCAATTGCCCATTCATTGACAATAACCTGTCCAGGACCAATGCCTGCAGCGCACCACGGGGCATCGGGCGCGAGGCGTTTCATCGTCTCAACATAGAAATCAAACACATGTTTGTCGACGGGCATGGCGTTCTTGATTCCCATGACAAATTGTACATAAAGTTTACCGCTAATGGCGCCATTGGCGTGCATTTTGACGGCATTGATAATATGCGACAGGTCAAAGGCCTCGATCTCTGGCATAACCTCATATTGACGCATTTCTGCCGAGAGCCATTCAACCAGATTAGGAGGGTTTTCGTAAACTCGATTTGGGAAGTTGTTGGAGCCTACCGTTAAAGAAGCCATATCAGGGCGAAGTGATAACATAGCACCACGCTCATGGCCTGCACCATTTCGCCCACCGGTTGAAAATTGAATGATCGCTCCGGGCACATATTTCTCAAGGCCTTCTTTGAGGGCCGCAAAACGCTCGGGGTCAGATGTCGGATTGCCTTCATCATCGCGTACATGACAATGCAATATTGACGCACCTGCCTCCACAGCTTCATGTGAACTTTCTATCTGTTCGGCAATTGTTACGGGGAGGGCTGGATTATCCTTCTGTGTGGGTACCGCACCCGTTATAGCACAACAAAGAATGCAAGGATTTGGGGGCAATGAAGAAGACAATTCTTTATTCCTCGAAAAGTGAGTATGAGATCTTAGCCACTATACCTTGTCTTTAAAGAACTTTCTAATGTTGGCCGCAGCCTTATCCGGTATTTCGGCATGGACAAAGTGGCCAGCATCGACAAACTCGATGGTGTAATCATTAAAATACTCGCTCAATCGATCGCTCCACTCAGGTCGGATCAGCGGGTCTTTTTTGCCCCACATAAAGTGCGATGGGGTATTGATAACGGGGGGGTGGGGAAGTTTCTCTTCAATCCACAACCGCCTGTTTTTAGCAGAACTTAAATACCAATCAAACCCGCCTTGAAGATTGTCATTCTTCATGAAATTGTCTGTGTAGATTTCGATCAAATGCTCAAAGACTGCTGGATTATCGCTGGACCAGTGGTTGAGAAAATGTGAGATATACATTTTGCAAGCGTCTCTTGAGCTGCCCGCCAATTCAACAGCCAATGGTATTTGCTGAAAGTATTGGTACCAGACTTCCGTCAAGTGGTCGGCTTGTGCGTATCGTTTTCCTAGACCGGGGTAGGGTGTCGAGAAGAAGAAGAGCCCTGACAAGCTTTCTGGATAGGATCGGGCGAAAGCTTGCGCAATATTGGCTCCAACGTCACCACTAACCAGTCCAAATTTTTTAATGCCGAGATTGTCTATGAGGCCTTTGATATCTTCAGTATGCACGTCAGCATTGGCTTGATCATCAGGGCCGGATGTGGCCTTTCCGGTATCGCCAAATCCGCGTAGATCAGGAACAATAATATCAAATTCGTCTGCCAGAGCATTGATTATGGGGCGATAGACCATCCAGAATTCTGGCCATCCATGGAGAAGGACGAGCGGGTAACCTGTGCCCTTGCGCGCATAAAACATAGTGATGCCATTTGTCTGGGCGCGATCAAAGACAATGCCTTCTTGCGCGCAGTCTCTCATGGCTTGGTCTAATACGCTCACGCCATTATCCTCCAGATTTTGGGTGCCTTATGCTTAAGATGCAGCGACCGAGCCTTGCAATATGCCATAGCTTTGGAGCTGAATAGGAGAAATAAGGTAGGTGGCGGAGACGAAGGGATTCGAACCCTCGATACGGTCTCCCGTATACGCCCTTAGCAGGGGCGCGCCTTCAGCCACTCGGCCACGTCTCCACGTACCGGACTACAGAAAAGAATAAGCTAGATCAAGCTGAAATTGGGTTCTTATGCAAAGAGAATGGAAAAAGATGATGAGATGCAGGGAGGGGGGCTTAGAAAGCTGCGATTTCGCGCAACTATCGACCAGTTACGAATAAGCTCTTGATTTAAAAGTGGAATGATTTTAATATTTTTACAGTGTAGGTCGCCGGGAGCGGTGGCTTGATGCGGCGCGCTTTTTACTCCTTTGTATAGTACGGAGATAACGAGCTATGATGAAACGATCGAATACAGCCGCAGGCCTTCTTTTGGCCTTTGCTGCCTTTACTTTCCCACAGCAAGCAGCGCTTGCAGGCCATAAAGTTTTTAAGTCCAAAACAACAACAGTCACGACGACTGAAACTGTGACTGAAACTGTCACCAAAACGCGCACGGTGAGTGGGCATAAGTCTTCTAAAAGGAAATACGTCAAAAAGCCGCATGTACATTCACATGACAAAGCAAGATCAGCTTCTTCTCATAAGGTGAAAACAAAGCGCGCTAAACTTATAAAACCTAAAACCAAGCGGCACGATCATTTTGTGAAGGGCTATCATGGCGGGCACCAGAAAATAGGGGCGGTGAATCATAAACATGGCCGTTATTTGACGCATACCCATCGTTCAGATGATTTCATCAACATCAGTCCCAGTGCTAAGAAATGGCCAAACCCTAAGCCACATTCGTCGCTTATAGATGTGCTGCCGATACCAGCATATGTTGCTGGGCAGTTGGCGATGCGCGCCCCTTCATCGCAAAAGGCAATACAGGTCGCTGTTGTGGTGAAAGAGGAGAGCAATGGCGTGACGATTATCCGCAATGTGAAGGAAATTCGCGATAGTGGTGTCGATGTTCCTTCAGATAAGCTGATTGGTATCACGGATTTTCCTCGGCCTTTTTATGTTTTGAGCGAGGAAGAGCTTGAGCATTGCAAACGATCTTTGCGCACCGTTGGCGAGAGCAAAGACGCAGCAGTGAAGATCGAAAACCTAACGTATTGCCAATAGAGCTCTATTTTTATTGCGCTCAATTTCCAAGTTAATTGCAAAAAAGAACCCGCTTCAATGAAGCGGGTTCTTGTTATAGTTCAATATATCAATTTTGATATTTAATCCTACTCAAAAATACGCCGCTTGCTATGCGCCGCTTGCTACCGGTGCTACACCTTCTAGATTTGGGCCACCTGAAACTACTTTTGTGAGGTTGATTTTTTTATTCAAAGTTGGCTTTGTATATTTCTTTTTATTCATAACTTCTCCCCTTAAAATGATGTTTTCTACGAGTAAGATATAATTACTATTCAGTCAAATATTGATATCCTAACGTATTGCCAATATAGCTCTATTCTTATTTCGCTCAATTTCCAAGTTAATTGCAAAAAAGAACCCGCTTCAATGAAGCGGGTTCTTGTTATAGTTCAATATATCAATTTTGATATTTAATCTAGTGTGCCAAAAAATTTGCCGCTTACTACCGGTGAAGCTTGTACCGCAACTACTTTTGTTAAGTTGATTTTCTTATTCAAAGTTGGCTTTGTATATTTCTTTTTATTCATAACTTCCCCCTTAAAATGGTATTTTCCTAATAGAATATCAGTGCCATGTAGTCAAATATCAAAACTATATTTTCATTATGTCTTCTTGTTTAAATATTGCGACGCCATAAATGTGGAAAGTGTTGCGGCATTTGAGACGTTCAGGCTTTTGATTGGGCCTGGCATATCAAGCCGCGCGAGCACGTCACAGCGCTCACGGGTGAGGCGGCGCAGGCCTTTGCCTTCTGCACCCAAGACGAGGGCTATTTTATCGCCGTAGAGCGTCTCATTTAAGCCTTGCGGCCCTTCGCTATCAAGTCCGATGGTCACAAAGCCGAAATCATTCAGTTTGGTGAGTGCTTGGGCAAGGTTTGTCACATTCACAAGATTGATGTGCTCAAGACCGCCGGATGCTGTTTTGGCCAATAATCCGGTTTCTCTGGGTGCGTTGCGGTGGGTTGTGATGATGGCATCAACCCCAAGCGCTGTGGCTGAGCGCATAATCGCACCGACATTATGAGGGTCTGTTATCTGGTCCAGCACGATCACAAGCTTTGCATCTTGCACATCGTGGATGTCTTGTGTCTCTATGGGCCTGACGAGGGCTGCCATGCCTTGATGTACGGCTTCAGGCCCGGTGAGGGCGTTGATTGCCTCTGGTTCTACAATATCGGCGCTTAAACCGCGTGCGTTGAGGCTCTCAGTCAAGCGATCGGCAGCATTGCGCGTGGCGAGGACTTTGATAAAGCGACGCTTCTTGTTCAAAAGCGCTGCTTTGACGGCATGGATGCCATAAAGCACAATCTCATCGGGGTTGAGCGTTGGCGCACCACTCGATTGTTTTTTAGGCCTATTATTCCATTGCTTGCGCGGGGCTTTTTTCTTTTTATCTGCCATCAATCACGGTCTTTCAGTTCTGCCTTTTGTGTTAAAATCAGGAACAATAACAACAGCATTAGTCGCTTCTTGAGAGAAAGAATAGAGGGGCTAAGCGATTGCATATGATTTCCCCATTGACAGGGCGCCATGCTATCGGCATAAACGCCCTCGGTGATCGCTGTGCGATATCGATCCCATTGTTTTTGCAATGTGTTGAAACGATTGGGAGGAGTGCCCGAGTGGCTAAAGGGGGCGGACTGTAAATCCGCTGCGTATGCTACGTTGGTTCGAATCCAACCTCCTCCACCATCGTTTTTTGTATCGTGAGTTTATTTGCGCACCTATGGTGCGGGTATAGCACAATGGTAGTGCAGCAGCCTTCCAAGCTGAATATGCGGGTTCGATTCCCGCTACCCGCTCCAGACTTTCCCCAGACTTTCCCCAGACTTTACCCAGACTTTACCCAGACAGCTTTTAACATTGTTCACATTTCAAGCAGCATCCTTGACAAATCAACAAGTGAGGCGCACGCTTTGCCCTATGTCGCCTAATATCGCAACCAAAACAATTGGTTAGCATCCTTATGCGCTGTGTTGAACTGTGTATCCCCACACGGCAACAGGGCATGATTGGAGGAAGGCTAAACAGGAGAGGCGGCCAGACTGGAGGAACCATGAGTCCACCAACGTGTGCGTATTGATCAAGTCCGAAGGGACGGTCACGGACCACGACGCTTTGAGAGTAAAGCCTTAAAGACGCCATGGCCCGCAGTTTAAAATCAAAATCTATTATATATAACGGCTTGATCTGATCGGGCCGTATCAAACAACTCGAAAAATCGACTGAACTCATACCCCGTTGGCGCAAGTATACAAAGCGCAACGGGGTCTTTGGTTTTTGGTGGGGGATGAGAAAATATCTGCATGGGTGTTCTGGAGGTCAGCTTTGAGCCCTAAGCAGACATGCGATTGGTGTCGCAAGTTGAATTACCATCAATGCTATTTGTCTTCAGTTATGGCCCAGATCCGATACTGATTAACTTTGCGAAATGTGGCTGCTCGAACCAGAGTTGCCGCTCCATCAGAATCTGTTTTTCGTTAATATTGAATGGTTTATCGGGTTGTGTTACATATATCGTATACGTAGGCTCGTATTGTGGTACTGAACAATCTGTATGGGTTTGGTTGGGATTCATTGAAATCATGAAAAAGCTATTAACAGCAGCATTATTTTCTTCATCATGCTTTTTGACAGGTGCCGCTTTTGCGGAAGATGATGTTTCAGCAGATGTCTTCAGAACTGGCGGGTTTTACGGGGCAGTTGAAGCAGGGGCTAGTTTCAGAAGCGGGTCTACAAACACAACCAACGGTGGCAGTGCTTTTGCGGGGGGCGGCGTATCTCGTGACGTCAAATTTGGATCAGCATATAGCATCGGTGGTCGCCTTGGCTACGAAGTGAGCCCTGAATTTAGTTACTTCATTAGCTATGATCGCATTGACGGGGATCTAGATTTTCGAGCCGATTTTCCGGCTATTGCTAATTTTGACCAGAGATACGGAGGCAAGGCCACAACTGATTTGGTTTTGGCTAATGTCGCCTATTCAATGCCCATTCTTGAATCCAGCCGTTTAAAGCTAGGACTTGGAGTCGGGGTAGCGTTTAATGAATTTAGAGATATCTTGGAAAATGCCCCGCCTCCGAATCCATTTTTTGCTATTGTTGATGATGGACAAACAACCAATTTCGCAGCGAGGGTCACTGCGGGGATAGAACACGACTTCAATGATTCTCTTTCGTTCACTTTGAATGCTGGATTGGATTATTATGGAGATTTTGAGACCGGTTCATCAAGATTGCCTTTCGGTGCCCCTCCCGCAGATCCGATTGGTGAATTCGAGATAGATAATGTTTGGGGCGCGACTGTTTCCGGTGCCTTTACATACCGATTCTGATTACCTCGGCCTCTGAAACTCCGTCAGCGCGGCATTGTAAAATGAATATTGACTTGAGATTGAGTCGACAATCGATCCGGTGGCGCAATCAAGGCGCCCGGTGAGCTTTTCAGTGTCACTTTGTCCGCATTGCTGTCATTGAGTAATAAAATTTAATGAGATAATCCTCAAAAGCTAATGCCATTCCCAATCCCATTAAACCCAACAATCCCCATAAAGAAACGGCGCCCTCGGGCGCCGCATCTTCATTTCATCCCTAAGCCGTTCTAGCTACACCCACTCGTGTTGCCGCAGGTGTCGCACTTCAGGCAGGTGCCGTTGCGCACCATGGTGAAGTTGGCGCATTCGGAGCAGGCTTCGCCTTCATAGCCTTTCATACGGGCTTGAGCGCGCTGTTCAGCCGTATCGAGCGGCTTTGGCATTGGCTCGGTGTCCTCATAGGCATCTTGTGCCGGTGAGGCGAAGCCGGAGTTGACTTCGATCTCTGCTTCCACTTCGCGCATCAAAGCTGTGGCGCCTGATGTGGCAAGACCGGCAGAGGCGCCGCTTGTGCTCGCGCCACCAATTGCGGTGATATTTGATCCGCCATCAGAAGCGCTCGCTGAGGAGCCTTTGTCGCTGCTGCTTATGTCGTTATTTGAGTGAAGCTTCAGCGTTTGACCGCGCACTAAGCCGCGTGAAACCACATGGCCCGCGCCATTATCTTCTGGCTGGGTTTTGCCAAGCGACGTATTGCCGAAGTCTGATGTGTCCACATGGGCCAAATCATGACGACCAAGATAAGAGACCGCCAATTCACGGAAGATATAATCAAGGATAGATGTTGCGTTTTTGATCGCTTCATTACCCTGCACCATACCGGCTGGTTCAAAGCGGGTGAAGGTAAAGGCCTCGACATATTCTTCTAGTGGCACGCCATATTGAAGACCGAGCGAGATAGCGATCGCAAAGTTATTCATCATCGCACGGAAGGCAGCGCCTTCTTTGTGCATATCGATGAAGATTTCGCCAAGACGACCATCACCATATTCGCCAGTGGTGACATAGACCTTATGGCCGCCAACACGGGCTTTTTGAGTGTAGCCTTTACGGCGATCTGGCATTTTTTCGCGTTCGCGTACCGCGCGCTCGATGATCCGCTCAACGATTTTCTCAGAGACCTTTTCAACTTGCGCTGTTTGCGGCATTGCAGCCAATTCTTCTGCTGTCTCATCGTCCTCCATATCCTCATCTTCAAGAAGAGAGGCATTGAGAGGTTGTGAGAGTTTGGAGCCATCACGGTAAAGCGCGTTTGCTTTCAAGGCTTTTTGCCATGAGCGCATATAGGCGTCTTTACAATCTTCAACCGTCGCCGCATTTGGCATGTTGATGGTTTTTGAAATTGCACCACAGATGAACGGCTGTGAGGCGGCCATCATGTCGATATGGCTGTTGACGGACAAGAAACGCTTGCCGATGCGACCACATGGATTGGCACAATCAAAGACTGGATAATGCTCTTCTGTGAGGAAAGGCGCGCCTTCTAGCGTCATCGTGCCACAGACGTGATTGTTGGCCGCTTCAATGTCGTCTTTCGAAAAGCCAATGGCTGAAAGAAGATCGAAGTTCATGTCGTTTAGCTGTTCATCGCTAAGGTTCAATGTTTCTTTGCAGAAATCTTCGCCCAGCGTCCATTTGTTGAACATGAATTTGATGTCAAAGGCGGAGGCAAGGCCTGCTTCAACGGCTGCAATTTTCTCATCGGTGAAACCTTTGGTTTTCAACGTTGAGTGATTGATGGCCGGTGCTTGTGCTAATGAGCCATGGCCCACGGCATAAGCTTCAATTTCTGCCAATTCGCTTTCGCTATAGCCGAGAGTGCGCAGAGCCTCAGGCACCGCACGGTTGATGATTTTGAAATAACCACCGCCGGCGAGCTTCTTGAATTTGACCAAGGCAAAATCAGGCTCAATGCCTGTCGTGTCACAATCCATCACAAGGCCAATTGTGCCTGTTGGTGCAACCACCGTGGCTTGCGCATTGCGATAGCCGTGTTTTTCGCCAAGCTCAACCGCATTATCCCAAGCCAGTTTCGCTCGTTCAATCAAGCTTGCTTGTGGGCAGTCGCTTGCCACGAGTGGCACAGGATCAACGCTCAATGCTTCATAGCCGCTGCTTTCGCCATAGGCAGCGCGACGGTGATTGCGCATCACACGCAGCATCGCATCGCGGTTTGGTTTATAGCCCGGGAAGGGGCCTTGTTCTTTCGCCATCTCCGCCGATGTCGCATAACAAACACCCGTCATAATAGCTGAGATCGCACCACAAATCGCGCGGCCTTCGTCACTGTCATAAGGAATGCCAGACGTCATAAGAAATCCGCCGATATTGGCAAAGCCAAGGCCAGTTGTGCGGTATTTATAAGAAAGCTGAGCAATCTCTTTTGATGGGAATTGCGCCATCAAAACCGAAATTTCCAGAACGATCATCCAAAGGCGCACGCCATGCTCAAATTCATTGACCTGAAAAGTGCCGTCTTTATCGCGGAACTGAAGCAGATTGAGAGAGGCAAGGTTACAGGCCGTGTCATCCAAGAACATATATTCAGAACAAGGATTGGAGGCTCTGATTTCACCAGCGGCAGGGCAGGTGTGCCAGTCGTTGATTGTGGTGTGATATTGAATGCCCGGATCAGCTGATGCCCATGCGGCATGGCCAACTTGTTCCCATAGATCACGCGCTTGAACTGTTTTCACAACTTGACGAGAAATGCGGCCCGTGAGGTCCCATGTGCTGTCTTCTTCTACGGCACGAAGGAAGTCATCAGTGACGCGTACGGAATTGTTAGAGTTTTGGCCTGCAACAGTCAGATAAGCTTCGCTATCCCAATCTGTGTCATAAACGGGGAATTCAATATTCTTATAGCCTTGCTTGGCAAATTGAATAACGCGCTGCACGTAGTTTTCAGGCACGAGTGCTTTCTTGGCAGCACGAACTTCGCGCTTCAGCACAGGGTTTTTCAAAACATCAAAACAATCATCGCCAGAACCCGAACAGTTCACACAGGCTTTCATGATGGCTTTAAGGTGTTTTGAGGCGATTTTTGAGCCGGTGACAAGGGCTGCAACTTTTTGCTCTTCTTTCACCTTCCAGTTGATGTACTCCTCGATATCTGGGTGATCGATATCAACAACAACCATTTTAGCGGCGCGGCGTGTTGTGCCGCCTGATTTAATGGCGCCTGCTGCGCGGTCACCGATTTTGAGGAAGCTCATAAGGCCAGATGATTTGCCGCCGCCTGCGAGTGATTCACCTGATCCGCGTAGATGCGAGAAGTTTGAGCCGGTGCCTGAACCATATTTGAATAGGCGCGCTTCACGGACCCAAAGATCCATAATGCCGCCTTCATTGACGAGATCATCAGCAACAGACTGAATGAAACACGCATGAGGCTGCGGGTGCTCATAGGAGGACTTAGATTTTGTCAGCTTGCCGGTTTTATAATCAACATAGTGGTGACCTTGGCCCGGTCCATCAATGCCATAAGCCCAATGTAGCCCAGTATTAAACCACTGCGGGCTGTTTGGTGCACAGCGCTGGGTTGCAAGCATGTAGCGTAACTCGTCATAAAAAGCCTGCGCGTCATCATCACTATCGAAATAGCCGCCTTTCCAACCCCAATAGGTCCATGTGCCAGCAAGACGATCAAAAACTTGGCGGGCATCTATTTCAGAGCCATAACGCTCGTCCTCTGGTAGTTTTTCTAAAGCTTTTTCGTCGGCCACCGAGCGCCACAAGAAAGAGGGCACATCGTTTTCTTCGACCTTTTTCAAACGTGCAGGGACGCCAGCCTTGCGGAAATATTTTTGTGCAAGGATATCGCTTGCAACTTGGCTGAATTGACTTGGAACTTGAATATTATCAAGTTTAAAAACAATTGTTCCGTCCGGATTTTTAATTTCACTTGTTGCTTCACGAAATTCGATGTTGCCGTAGGCTGACTTGCTCTTCTTAGTATAATGTCTTTCAATCCGCACGTTTTTTCCCTCTGGCCATTCAGCCTTATTTGTGTGTTCATAAAGCGGGTGTTTAAATAATCGTTTGATCAACTCATTCGTTCATCAACGTTTGCCACCAAACTACCTGCTTGTTCCCATAATCGAGCCTTTCGGCTCTTACTTAAATTCGTTTCACCTACCATTGTGATGAATGGTCGTTATTTTCTTATTCAGTTTTACTTCACGCAATTCGAGCGTCTTTTGTAGTGATTTCTTTAATAAGAATCACTGTAATCAATATGTATAAGATTTGCCCCCAAATACTAAATATAGTGTTACTAAGCGATATTGTCGCTATATTTTGTGTCTATTTTTAGTTCCCCACAGCCTTTTTAGTGTGCTTCGTCAATTGTTCTATCCCCTGCGACGTTTATTCAATTTAGAAAATTGACCAAACAGATCCGTCTCTTTCTATGGCGGTTAGCCAAGGAAAAGAGGTCGAAAGTCAGTTTTTACTGATTACTGAGAAACTTCAGTGAAGAAGTTATCCTCACATGAAAATGAAACTAATGTGAATCGGTTTTGCTCGTCAAGCACTAGTATATGGAAAATTGCAAATGTCTAAATATAGTGCTGTTTATGAGGATAGCGGGGATATTCATAAAAAAATCAGCTTACCCCATTGCGTGATTGAAACCTGCTTAAAACCAACATGTTTCAGCTATGTTGATGAGCTATAACTATGCTGGACATCCGCGTATGAATTGGCGATAAGGGGATATAGTGTGGATTCTTCCAAAACGGTGGATAATGAAAAATTTCTTATTGCAAATATTCACATGGTGGCGCGGTCAAACCCTCGGCACACGGTTTTATACATGGAGACATGGGGAACGTGTTGGCGAGGATGATTCTGGCAATGTCTACTATCGTAATTTCGATGATACGCGCCGTTGGGTGATTTACGACGATCTTGTTGAGGCGTCTTCGATTCCATCTGGATGGCACGGGTGGATACATCATAAAGTCAAAACACCGCCGAGCGATCAATCCTATCTGAAAAAGGATTGGGAACTTGAGCATAAAAGAAATGCAACAGGAACGGTAAATGCCTATCGTCCGGCCAGTTCGCTTTTGAATGCGGAACCTAAAACAACCACAAATGGTGAATATGAAGCTTGGACACCATAGTTTTGAACTCACAATAAGAATTTCAAGATGACACCGCAGTCCGGATATATGATTAAACATCGAAATAATTTCAGTTTGAATATATTGAATCGGTTCGCTGTTGTTTTGGCAGCAGGCGTCCTTTATCCGAGTTTTGTCTTGGCAAATGAGATTAAAGTTAGATCGTTAGCTCCAGTGGATCAGAGTGGAAATCAAGCGCCTTCTGTAGAGACTAAGATTGAAAACGAAGTGGCCGTTTTTGCAGGCCTCGATAAAATTACAGGTCGGATCATTCGATTTGACGTTAAAGTTGACGAAACGGTGCAATTTGGCGCTTTGCAGGTCACACCAAAAATTTGCTATACGCGACCAGCTACGCAAACGCCGCAAACAACGAGTTTTGTTGAGGTGGCTGAAGTGACGCTTGATCGTAAGGTGCAGCCGCTTTTCAATGGGTGGATGTTTGCAGCAAGTCCTGGTCTACACGCCGTTGAACATGCGGTTTATGATGTTTGGCTTGCTGATTGCAAATCTGGTGAACAGTTTTCAGAAAAACCGATAACCACGTCAAATGATGATTTGGGAGGGCGTGGATTTGGTAATGATACGCCGCCAGCTGGAGATGCACCTGTGGAAGAAGGTGCTGTACCAGCACCAAAAATTAAACCCACTCTCAACTAGTTTTGAAAACTATCAATAATTTCTAATGTTTGAGTGCCTGTCATGCTATCGCCGATCATATGGTAGTCGGTGTGATTACGGATGGCGGTGTCCAACAGTAAATGATAGCGGGCGCGTGGAATTTCTCTCGCCCCGAATTTTTCTAAATGCTCGGTTGTGAATTGTGTATCAAGAAGGCTGAAGCCGCCTGCGATCAGGCGCGCGACCAAATGCACCAGCGCTATTTTTGAAGTATCGGTTGCATGTGAAAACATGCTTTCACCAAAAAATGCACTGCCAAGCTGAACGCCATAAAGGCCGCCGATAAGTTTTTCCTCATCATAGACTTCAACCGTATGGCATTGCCCCATATCATAAAGGCCAGTGTATAATTTTTTGATTTCTGCATTGATCCAGGTGACTTCACGTCCTGTTTTTGATGCGGCACAGCCTTCGATTACGCCTGCAAAATTTTGATTAACGACAACGCGATAGGCTGTATTGCGCACAGTCTTGCGAAGACTGCGCGGTATGTGGAACTCGTTTAAAGGTAAAATGCCACGTTCTTCAGGTTCGACCCAAAACAGGCCTTTATCTTCTGCGCCTTCTGACATAGGAAAAATGCCGCAAGCATAGGCTTTTAACAACACATTGGGCGTTATCTTTAAGGTCGCGTTGCTGTCCACCTATTTCATCAATCTGTTATTCAAGATGTCGAAGCATCGTCTTTCGCGAGGTAATTTTCAAGCCAGTGAATATCATAATTACCGTCTTGAATATCCCGTTCCGCCAGAAGATTGTGGAAGAGGGGGATCGTTGTTTCTACACCATCAATGATAAATTCATCTAAGGCACGGCGTAGGCGCATCAAACAGTCAGTACGATTGCGGCCATGGACAATCAATTTGCCGATCAAACTGTCGTAGTAGGGAGGAATTGTATATCCCTGATAGACACCTGAATCAACGCGCACACCGAAACCGCCCGGCGGATGATACTGAGTAATCGTTCCCGGTGATGGCGCGAAAGTTTTAGCATGTTCGGCGTTAATGCGGCATTCAATTGCGTGGCCGGTGAACACGATGTCTTCCTGTTTCACAGATAAAGAGCCACCTGACGCGATGCGTAATTGTTCGTGAACGAGATCAACGCCTGTGACCGCCTCGGTGATTGGGTGTTCAACTTGTAGGCGCGTGTTCATCTCAATGAAATAAAACTCGCCATTTTCATAGAGAAATTCAACCGTACCTGCGCCTGAATAACCAATTTCAGCAACGGCTTTAGCGCAAATATCACCTATTTTTGCTCGTTCATTTTCATTCAATGTCGGGGATAACGCTTCTTCCCATACTTTTTGATGACGTCTTTGCAAGGAGCAATCGCGTTCTCCTAAATGGATCGCATTGCCTTTGCCGTCACCAAATACCTGAATTTCAATATGGCGTGGGGTAATGAGGTATTTTTCGAGATAAAGGGCATCATCACCGAATGCTGCTTTTGATTCAGTTTTTGCAGTTGAGACTGCTTCGGGTAAATCAGCCTCGGTCATTGCCACTTTCATGCCGCGACCGCCACCACCAGATGCTGCCTTTACAATAACGGGATAACCGATCTGTGCGGCAACTTTTTTAGCCGTCTTAATATCTTTAATGGCACCGTCTGAGCCAGGAACAACCGGAATACCTAATCGCTGGGCTGTTTGTTTCGCGGTTATTTTATCTCCCATAATGGAGATGTGTTCTGCTGAGGGACCAACGAAGGTGATGTTGTGAGCTGCTAAAATTTCAGAAAAACGGGCGTTTTCTGATAAAAAGCCATAACCAGGGTGTACGGCATCGGCGCCAGTGATTTCACAGGCTGCCAGAATTTCCGGAATTTTCAAATAAGAATCACGGGCCGCAGGCGGACCAATACACACGCTCTCATCGGCAAGGCGTACATGCATTGCGTTTGCATCAGCTGCGGAATGAGCGGCAACGGTTTTAATGCCAAGTTCTTTACAGGCACGCAGGACTCTAAGGGCGATTTCGCCGCGATTGGCAATCAGAAGCTTGTTAAACACGCCGCTTTCCTTATTCGATCACGATGAGTGGTTCGCCGAATTCGACTGGCTGGGCATCATCAATGAGGATAGCTGTAACTTTGCCGTCTTTTTGGGCTGGTATCTGATTCATCGTCTTCATGGCTTCAATAATGAGAACCGTTTGGCCTGCTTTTACGCTATCGCCTACTTTTACAAAGGGCGGGTTTCCAGGTTCTGCTGACAAATAAGCTGTGCCAACCATTGGCGAGCTGAGGGCACCTTCCATTGATCCTGCTGTAGGTGTAGGCGCTGCAATCTCTGCTGGGGCGCTTGTGGCGACTGCTTGAGGCGCTGCTACAGGGGGTGCTGCTTGTACCACAGTTTGTACAGGCGCCGGATTACGGGATAGGCGCAAGCGCAATGTTTCGTGCTCTATCTCGATTTCATTTAAGTCCGTATCAGACAGTAGTTGAGCAAGTTTGCGGATGAGATCGTGGTCAATTGGATCAGATGATGACATTTTTTCTTTTTCTCAAAATTTAAGCGGACACATATTTGGCAAATTATTGTTTTGACAAATCCTTATAGGTCTTTCGTTTGTTCAGCGATAGCCTGAAGAGCGAGTATATACCCATATGTGCCAAGACCTACAATAGTGCCTTGTGCAACAGGGGATATGAATGAGTGATGTCTGAATGTTTCGCGGGCGTGGACATTTGATATATGAACCTCAATGACCTTGCAGCTACTGCCGACAATTGCATCATGAAGAGCGACGGAAGTGTGTGTGTAAGCGCCAGAGTTAAACACAACCCATGTACCTGCTGCTCCTGCGTCTTGCAGTGTAGATACAAGTTCACCTTCGTGGTTAGACTGTTTGTGGGTTATATTTAAACCCAAGCGGCTTCCTTCAAGCGAACATTGTTTTTCAACATCACTCAAAGTAGTTTCCCCATAAATCTCCGGTTCCCGCGTGCCAAGCAGGTTGAGATTAGGTCCATTAAGAATCAGAACATCAGTCATATTGATTTTATATCAGAGTTTTGTTGCGCTGTTATATCATAGTGATGATTTAACTTAAAAGAATAAGTCTCGCATTCTTATCAATCAATTGATTTTATGAACATACAGTCTCACCGCATTCGCGCATTGAATCGATTTTTTGTTTCAAAATGTTATGGCCGACAGCACCAGGCAAGACTTCACTACCAATGATAAATGTAGGTGTACCAGTTAATCCAATTACATTCGCAAGGCCATATACTTCCGTAATAGCTTCTTCGATAACGGGCTTTTCCATCATTGTGCGTAGGACACTCATGTCATAGCCAAGGCCTTCAGCCAGCAAGAGAGCGACGCGTTCATCGGCTTGCCCGCGCGTTTTCAAAAGTTTGACATGGAGTTCCAAATATTTTTCTGAATCAATTTTTGCGGCGGCAATAGCAACGCGTGCGGCAGCTTGCGACCCAGGCCCAAGAACCGGAAATTCTTTTAAAACAACTCTTAGGTTATTGTCTTCTTCAACAAGTTTCTCGATATGTTGGAGTGATTCACGGCAAAAGGCACAATTGTAATCAAAGAATTCAATTAAAGTGACGTCGCCCTCTGGATTGCCAAGAATGGTTTGATGAACCGATGATTCTAAATCATCTTTATTTCTTGTAATCGACAGTTTTTGCTGTTGACTTTGCTCAGCTTCCCGGCGGTCTTCGAGAATTTGTAGCGCTTCTATTATGACCTCAGGATTTTTCAAAATATAATCGCGCACCACTTGTTCTGTCTCGGTGAGAGGGCGGGTGCTTTGTTTCACACTTTGCGCAAGCGTGGATGTTGAGCTCAGGGTTTGGCTGAAGAAAATGGCACTAAAAACAAGAGTTGCAGTGCTACATGCTCGAAGAATTGAAAACATCCAAAAGACCCTGTCGTAATTATTGTTATTATTTATGATAACAAAATCATATCATAATTTTGGTTTGCGGAAAGCTAAAATATCATCAGCTTCTAGCCAGCCTCTTGATCCGCGGGGGAGTAATTTTTGGGCTCGCTTTGCTTGAACCTTTGCTCCTCGTACATCACCGAGATAAAAAAGTCCGTTTGCATGTGCTAGAGTTGCATCACCGATTTTGCCTTGTCTGTTATAGGCGATGGCAAGCTGTCTGTGTGCAAGTCCGAGACTTTGATCACGCGATACGGCTGCTGTTAAAACCTTAATGGCTTCATTGGTGTGCTTTGCATCTTCAGTGGCGACAAGTGCATGTCCCAGTTGAGACAACATAAGTGGTTGCCCGGGAGAAAGCTTCAATGCTTTGCGTAGAGGTGCTATGGCTTCTCGAGGTTTCCCGCTTTCAAGATAGGCTTGGCCTTTCAATTCCCAAAAATACGGGTAATTGGGAGCGCGTTTAATAAGAGCGTCAATGCTTTTTTGTGCTTTTTTTACATTGCCAAAGCGGTAACCAATAATGGCGCGAGCATAATCAGCTGCTAGTGATTTATCCTTTTTGGGATAGAGCTTGCCCACTTGTTGAGGGTGCTCTGTGAAAGCCGCTAACTTGGCATGCATGAGGGTATGTCTAGCCAGCATTCTTGGTGGGTCTTTGCGATCTCTATATTTGCTTTGCTCCACTAATCTTGTGATCAACGATATACGTTCACGTGGTAGTGGGTGTGATTGGGTGAAGGGGTCAATAAATCTTGATGAAATCGGGATTTGGCGCTGTAATGTTTCAAATGTACGCAGCATCCCTTCGCCTGATTGTTGCGTTTTTTCAAGATATTTCATCGCTGAACGATCGGCGGCCACTTCCTGAGCGCGCACATGGGCGAGTAAGTTGCGTTGTCCAAGAGCACCGCCTCCTTGAATGCCGGCTAAGCCACCTTGTATTACTTGGGCATTGCCAGCTGCTGCACCAGCGGCGGCTGCTACACCAGCTAAAATTTGTGCAAAAATCGAAATTGTTCGCGCATTCGCGGCAGCTGATCTAATGCTGGAGAGGTGGCCCCCTGTGATATGACCAACCTCATGCGCAATCACGCCAATCACTTCATTGGGCGTCTTTGCCTGTTTTAGCGTGCCGGTATTCATAAACATACGTTTGCCATCAGCAACAAAGGCGTTGAAATCGTTGGATCTGACAAGGTGGATATTCACGTAGTTTGTTCCCAAGCCCGCCGCCTTGAAAATCGGATTTGAATAATCACGCATTAAAGCTTCAATTTCCGCATCACGCACGAGAGATATGCCTCGCTGGGCGTTTGCTGAGGAAACGAATGCGGAGGATGCAATCACACCTGAAAGGAGTGTGGCGCCAATAGTTTTAAGGGGGGAGCGAAAATTTAATATCATTCAAATTACCTTTTGTTATGGCGTTGTAATACCATCGTATCTGCGCGTTCTCAAATATGGTTTGATAATTGCTGCAAACTCATGGCTGAAATATGACTATAGATACAATGAGCAGGCTGTTGGGAACGGGTCATTGGCTCACACACTTCAATATATGCACAATAGTCCATCTCATAACTCTTTTGTCGAGTATTTAATCACATTTTTGTCTCCAAAGCGTGATGATGATGATTGTTCTTCCCTTTTAGGGTGATCGAGTGTCACTCGTTCATCATTGTGATTGGTTATTTCAAAACTTTATAAGAGTTGTAATCTGCAAGAAAATTGCAGGAAAAGGTGCTGTTTTCTGACAGAAGTTTATTCACTTGTCTGACCTTTATGAAAAGTTGTCTGTGACGAGTCGTGCGCTGGCAGTTGCCTTTTTCTTTTTATCGCGACTTGCTATAAATGGGGGTGGTCAGACCTAAGTTGCCGATTGTCTTGTAAGCAGAAAAACCGGCCAAAATAATACGCTTGACAGACATAATGTTTTTGCTTTCTGTGTTTCACCCAGTTCAGGAACATAATGCTAAGGATAATAAAAGATGAGCTTTCATCCCATCGAGCAAGCGACTGTACGACTAAACCGTAGCGAACTCGCGGTACCAGGAAGCAAGCCTCAAATGTTTGAAAAGGCTGCAAAATCTGATGTTGATGTAATCTTCCTTGATCTTGAAGATGCCGTTGCACCAGACGAGAAAGAACAGGCGAGAAAAAACGTCATCAAGGGCTTGAACGAAATTGACTGGGGAACCAAATCGATGTCGGTCCGCATCAACGGTTTGGATACACACTACATGTATCGCGATGTGGTTGACGTTATTGAGCAGGCTGGTGAGAGGCTCGATATGATCATGATACCGAAAATTGGGACGGCCGCAGATGTCTATGCAGTGGATATGTTGGTGACTCAAATCGAAGATGCAAAAGGGTACAAAAAACGCATCGGTTTTGAGCATATAATTGAGACCGCTTTGGGGATGCAAAACGTTTCGGAAATTGCCAGTGCTTCCAAGCGAAATGAAAGTCTTCATTTTGGGAGCGCAGACTATGCTGCAAGTGTACGCGCACGAACCACACTCATCGGAGGTGTGAATGAAGATTATGCCGTCTTGACTGATCCGGATTCAGATGAAAATCGCGATGTCCATTGGGGAGATATGTGGCACTATGCACTCGCACGGATAGTCGTGGCTGCGCGTGCCAATGGATTGCGTCCTGTTGATGGTCCGTTTGGTAATATTAAAGATCCTGATGGTTTCAAAGCTGCTGCAAAACGGGCTGCAGTTCTGGGCTGTGAAGGAAAATGGGCCATTCACCCGAGTCAAATCGCATTAGCTAACGAGGTTATGAGCCCTTCGAGCAGCGAGGTTGATCTCGCAAAACGTATCTTGAAAGCTATGGCTAAAGCCGAAACAGCAGGCCAAGGTGCAGTATCACTGGACGGACAATTGATCGATTATGCATCCATCCGCCAAGCAGAAATCATGGTTGAAAAAGTCAAACAAATCGCTGAGGGCTGAATAAAGCTAAGCGGCAATGCTACTAAATTGGTCGTGAATATAAGGGTGCTTTAGTATCGAAAATAACGTGCAAGTCATGTAACTGGCGCCGAGTGTACACGAACTGCGTTCATATCATATAATTATTGATTTTATTGAGATCTATGGTGAGCCGGCAGGGATTCGAACCCTGGACCTACTGATTAAAAGTCAGTTGCTCTACCAACTGAGCTACCGGCTCCAACGCATAGACGGGCTTCTTAGGCTGTGTGACTTAGTCAGTCAATAGCTTTTATGCCAATATATTTACACCGTTTGAACATCAGGTTAACGCCGTGGTTTGGCTGCTCAAGAAGATGTTAATAGATGTGCGTTGTTCAATATTTAAAAACAAGATATGCCAGCATATATTATCTGGGTAACTTAAGCTGCTGACATCATGTTAATGCAAGTTAGTATTTATCTTGGCTTAAATGAATGAAAACTTGTTCGTTGACCAAGAATGATAATGTGAAAGACGAATAATATATGGAAATTTCATTGATAGGTGCTTTATTGGGTGGTGTTATATCATTCGTATCACCTTGTGTTTTGCCGCTTGTTCCACCTTATCTTTGCTATATGGCTGGGGTTTCAATCGATCAATTGGTTGGCGAAGAGGAATCAGAGCGGCCACAAAGTTATATTTTATTTGTGTCCCTTTGTTTTGTGCTCGGTTTTACAACCGTCTTCGTTGCTTTGGGAACAAGTGCCTCATTGATAGGGCAGGTGCTATTGAAGCATCAAACAATTCTGGCTCAGATTGCAGGTGTGGTTATCATCGTTATGGGCCTGCATTTTCTTGGTCTGTTTAAACTAGGCTTTTTATATAAAGAAGCGAGACCTGATGCGAGCAAAGTAACATCTGGTCCTGTTGGTTCTTATGTGATGGGCTTGGCTTTTGCTTTTGGTTGGACCCCTTGTATAGGTCCGATTTTGGCAACTATTCTAGCCTTAGCAGGCACAGAAGACAGTGCTTCAAAAGGTGCGTTGTTGCTTGGTGTTTATTCAATGGGTATAGGCATCCCGTTCATGTTAGCGGCCTTTTTCGCAAAGCCTTTTATGGCCTTTATGATGAAGTTTCGCCGGCATCTTGGTTCTGTGGAAAAGGCAATGGGTGGAATGCTTGTTGCCACCGGAATTCTCTTTGTCACCGGCTCCATTACATGGATTGCTAACTATCTGATTGAGTTTTTTCCGGCACTTGCAACTATTGGATAAGCTGGCTAATTGGGAAATAATGAGGTTTTACAAAATCCCTCAGTGGAACGCACAGCTACACATGCTTTGATTGCGTCACTGGCATCTAAAAACGGGCCAGCAACAACACGTGTTTCACCATCTGCTTTGCCTGTAGAAATATAGCGTGGAGTAAGATTAGCCAAAATACCTGGTCTTTTAGTGCTGAGCTCTTTCCATAGCCCCTTGGCGCGGGCTTTTGTCGAATTCACGCCAAGATCAATGGCAAATTTTGAGCTGTTAACAATGTTGATGCTTCCCACGACAGTTTTATCAACGCTTGGTTTTGTCGATTTATTGGTCTTGGCTACAATCGTAGTGCCAGAAGTTGCTTTTGATTTCTTTACTTCTTTTACGAGCTTGTCAGGCAAGGCCTGATTTGTTTTTGCTTTAAAAGAGTTCCGCGCTTTCGCTATAGCTTTTCCACTCCGCTCTGGATTTAGATTAGGTCCCCGCTGCGGAGTTATAATACGTGGGGTTTGAGAGGCGATTTTGTTTTTATTTTGTGTATATTGTATCTCTTTTTCTAAAGTTTTTGTGTGAGTACGCGTTTTATCGAGCTGTTTTTCCAATTCAATAACTCTGTTATTTAAGGAAACCTGTTCACCTCGAAGGCGTTGAATAACAATAGATATATCATCAATTTTCTTTTTTTGAGCTTTCGAATCGAAAACATGTTTGTTTCGTCTAGCTACTTTGATACTGCGTGTTCCAGAGGAAGTACTTGCGGTTGTAATTCTATCGATCTGAGGATTGAAGTTTTGGGCAAGTCTATCGTCAAAGTCGGTTACTAAAAAGGAGATGCCGACTGTAAGAAGCGCAAGCAGAGCCAAAGCACCCCAAAAAACGCTAATAGCTGAAGTTGTAAATGTGGATTTTTTTGAATCGTCCAACAAACGTTTATCTGTTTTTATATCTTTTTGTGTAGAAGATAGCATGGTCTCTTCAACGTCCCGTTCGTTGTTAAAAGTTTCGACTATATTAATGATACTAGATTCGTTGATATTTAACGAATAAGACAAAGAAAAGGTGAAGGATGGCTGAGATGTTGCTCGCTGTAGTTCTAGCGGCTGGTGAGGGAACGCGGATGCGTTCCAATTTACCTAAGGTTTTGCATGAAGTTGGTGGCTTGCCGATGGTGGGACACGTTATCCGTGCCATTGAACTAGCGGGATGTGATAATGTATCGCTTGTTGTTGGTAATGGTGCAAAACAGGTGGAAGAGGCGGCGAGCCTGATGAAGCCAGGCTTGGAAACATATGTCCAAAGTGAGCGGTTTGGCACGGCTCATGCTGTTCTTGCGGCCAAAGAGGCTTTTGCTGATGGCACTCACGACATTATAATCGGTTACGGCGATACGCCGCTTGTGACGCCTGAGCTTTTTGCTTCTGTGGTCAATGCGCTGGAGCAGGGGGCTGATGTTGCGGTTCTAGGCTTTGAAGCGGAAGATCCCACGGGCTATGGTCGTTTGCTCATGGATGGTGAAACGTTAAGCGCCATTAGGGAAGAAAAAGATGCAAGCGCCGAAGAACGCCGCGTTACCTTTTGTAATAGTGGTATTATGGGCTTGAAAGCCAAACACGCTCTGTCGCTTTTGGAGGCGATTGGTAATGACAACGTAAAAGGCGAATATTATCTCACGGATGCCGTTGAGATCGCTCGCGAGCGCGGGCTTAATGTGCGTGCTGTGAGTGGGCGGGAGGAAGACACGCTCGGCGTTAATAATCGTGTGGAATTGAGTCAAGCAGAAGCCATCTATCAGGATCGTCGACGTACAGAGTTCATGCTTGAAGGCGTTACATTGACCGCGCCAGACACAGTTCATTTCTCGTTTGATACAAAAATCGGGCGCGATACCATTATCGAACCCAATTGCTACTTTGCGCCAGGTGTTCAAATTGCCGATGGTGCTATTATCAAAGCGAATTCATATCTTGAGGGCGATTTGAAGAAGGGGCTTTTGGTTGAAGTAGCCGCTGGTGCGCAAATCGGTCCTTATGCGCGGCTGCGCCCGGGTGCAAACATTCATGCCGATGCGAAAGTCGGGAATTTTTGTGAAGTTAAAAATGCCATAGTGGCGCGCGGCGCGAAGATTAATCATCTGACTTATATTGGTGACGCTGAACTAGGCGAGGGCGCGAATATCGGGGCGGGTACAATTACCTGTAATTATGATGGTTATTCTAAGTTCAAAACCATTGTTGGTGCAGGCGCTTTTATCGGGTCAAACTCTTCATTGGTTGCGCCTGTAACGGTGGCCGATGGTGCTTATGTTGGTTCCGGTAGTGTCATAACAAAAGATGTATCCGCTGATGCTTTAGCAATCGCACGGGGCAAACAGATTGAAAAAAGCGGTTGGGCGCGTACGTTTCGTGCAAAGGCAGCGAAAAAATAGCGTTATACGCTTATCAATGGCGCTTCTTTACCTTGACCATGTAAAAATATGTAATGAGGCGTGATTTTCCTATAATGAGAACGCAAGTTAAGAGTATGAAAATTATGACGCAAGGTTGGGTATAACATCATGTGCGGTATTGTAGGTATCTTAGGCAAGCAACCTGTTGCGCCATTATTGGTCGACGCATTGAAGCGGCTCGAATATCGCGGATATGATTCTGCGGGTGTTGCTACGCTTGAAAATAATGTTCTCGATCGTTGCCGCGCTCAAGGCAAACTCATCAATCTTGAGAAAAAGCTGGAAGAGACCTCGCTTACAGGTCATAGCGGCATTGGTCATACCCGATGGGCAACGCATGGCGTGCCAAGCATTAGCAATGCGCACCCGCATCGCAGCAAACGGGTTGCCGTTGTTCATAATGGAATTATCGAGAATTTTCGCGAGCTACGTGATGAGCTGGAGGCAGCGGGATATTCTTTTGAGTCAGATACCGACACTGAGGTGATTGCTCATTTGATTGATGTTTATCTCACAAATGGAGAAACACCAGCCAATGCTGTGCGTCTTTCTCTTAAGAAGTTAACCGGCGCTTTTGCATTAGCGATTTTGTTTCACGGTGAAAATGACTTGATGATTGGTGCGCGTCAGGGCAGTCCGCTTGCTATTGGGCACGGCGAGGGTGAAAATTTCCTTGGGTCTGATGCTATCGCTTTATCGCCCTTCACCAACGATATCACCTATTTGCAAGATGGTGATTGGGTGATTGTCACGCGTACGTCAATTGAGATTTTTGATGAAAATGATGCGCCAGTAACGCGCGCTATACAAACGTCAATAGCTGTTTCCACAATGACAGAAAAAGGCAATCATCGCCATTTCATGCAAAAGGAAATTTATGAACAAGGCGAAGTGGTTGCGCGTACGTTTAATCACTACCTTGACCTTGAAGCGGGTAAAGTGCGCTTGCCACAGGAACTGCCTGTTGATTTTAAAAAGATAAACCGTATTTATCTTTCTGCCTGTGGCACGGCTTATTATGCTGGTCTTGTGGCTAAATATTGGTTTGAAAAAATTGCCCGTTTGCCCGTTGATATGGATGTGGCTTCAGAATTTCGGTATCGCGAAATGCCGCTTGATAAAGACGGGATGGCTCTTTTTATCTCTCAATCTGGTGAAACGGCTGATACGCTTGCGTCTCTGCGTTATTGTAAGAGTGAAGGCTTGCCCATTGCATCGATTGTAAATGTGCAAGAATCCACCATTGCGCGTGAGAGCACGATTGTGTTTCCCACACTTGCAGGACCCGAAATTGGGGTTGCTTCAACAAAAGCTTTCACTTGTCAGTTGGCCGCACTTGCGTCTCTTGTGGTTGCGGCCGCTGTTCAGCGCGGACATTTGGATGCAGTTGCCGAAAAAGAACTCATTACAGCCTTTAATGAGGTGCCAAGCTATATTGAACAGGCGTTGCAGCTTGAAAAATCGATTGATCATCTTTCTAAAGACCTCTCGAAAGCAACGGATGTTTTATATCTTGGCCGTGGCACATCATTCGCTCTCGCCCTTGAGGGTGCGCTAAAGCTGAAAGAAATTTCATATATTCATGCAGAGGGTTATGCGGCAGGTGAGTTGAAGCATGGGCCTATTGCCTTGATTGATGAAAATATGCCGGTGGTGGTGATAGCGCCTTTTGATGATATTTTTGAAAAAACAGTCTCTAATATGCAGGAAGTTGCTGCACGTGGTGGCAAAATTGTTTTGATTACTGACAGACGAGGGGCGAAAGAAGCGTCGATCGAGGCGCTTGAAACGATTGTGCTGCCCGATATGCCTTCAGCCATCACACCTTTGGTCTATTCTATACCTATTCAGTTGTTGGCCTATCATACGGCTGTTTTCATGGGAACAGATGTCGATCAACCACGAAATCTGGCAAAATCAGTCACGGTAGAATAAATCTTTAGCATTCGCACAGTGTTTAAGCTTGGTTCTTTGTCACAAATAGCTATGTAATGGACTATGTGCATTGGTGAAGTGCTTATATATTATAATTGGTAAGATTAATGGCCGCGATTAGGACGAATAAGAAAAGACGCAATGGAAGTGATGTTCCGCCTAAGAAGGCTGGCCTATTCACGCGGCTTCGCAACTATTTTTTGACCGGCCTTGTTATTGCGGCCCCCATTAGCATCACACTTTACTTGACGTGGACCTTTGTTTCTTTCGTCGATAAAAAAGTAAAGCCGCTCATACCGGCGATCTATAACCCTGATAATTATCTGCCGTTCTCTGTTCCTGGTGTTGGTCTGTTTGTTGCAATTTTTGGCTTGACCATTCTTGGCTTTATTACAGCTAATTATTTAGGCCGCAGCATCATTGCGACAGGCGAGCGCCTGCTCAGCCGTATGCCCTTAATCCGCAATCTTTATAGTGGCTTAAAACAGATATTTGAAACAGCACTATCGCAACAGCAAAAAAGTTTTCAGCAAGCAGGCCTAATAGAATATCCGAGAAAAGGTATTTATGCGGTCGTCTTTATTTCAACTGAAGCCAAAGGCGAAGTAAAAGAGAAATTGCAAAAGGGCAACGATGAAGTGATTGGCGTCTTTTTGCCAACCACGCCAAATCCGACGTCTGGCTTTTTGCTGTTTGTAAAAGAATCCGATGTTCGTATTCTCGATATGAGCGTTGAAGAGGCTGCTAAACTGGTTATTTCTGCGGGTCTTGTTTCGCCAGACCATAATGAGAAATTGAAAGAGCTTGCTGAAACATGCATAAATAACACGGCAGAATAATTATCCTGCTCGCAACAGCCTTATCGCTTCATCTCTATCAAATATATACAAAAGCCGACGAAGCGCATCGCCGCGAGCGCCTGTTAAATCAGGGTCTTTTGATAAAAACAGGCGTGCATCGTCTCTCGCTGTTGCGAGAAGGTCTGCGTGAAAGGCCATGTCAGCCACTTTAAAACCTGGCATGCCGCTTTGTCGTGTACCTAGCAGATCGCCTTCGCCGCGTAGTTTCAAATCTTCTTCGGCAATAATGAAGCCGTCTTCGGTATCCTTCATCACCTGAAGGCGCGCACGTCCCACCTCACTTAGTGGGCCTTTATAAATTAAGACACAGTTGGATTTTTTCTGTCCACGCCCAACGCGACCACGTAATTGGTGTAGCTGGGCAAGACCAAAGCGCTCGGCGTGTTCAATGACCATGATGGTGGCATCAGGCACATCAACGCCCACTTCAATCACGGTAGTTGCTACCAAAATGCGGGCATCTCCTGTTGCAAAGCGCTGCATGGCGGCGTCTTTTTGGTCTGCGGGCATTTGTCCATGCACGAGGGCTACCTTTTCGCCCACTAATTTTGAAAGCGAGGCGTAGCGTTCTTCGGCGGCGGTAAAATCAAGGTCTTCATTTTCTTCCACCAATGGGCAGACCCAATAGACTTTCTCACCCTCATCGATGGCGGCTTTTATACGGGCCGCGATGTCGGGCAAACGATCTATTGAGACGGTGCGTGTGTCAATCGGCAATCGTCCTGCGGGTTTTCCATGGAGTTTTGAGACATCCATGTCGCCAAAATAGGTCAAAACCAACGTGCGTGGGATCGGAGTTGCCGTCATAACCAAAAGGTCCGTGGCTTCACCCTTAGAGGTTAGAGCTAAGCGCTGATGGACACCAAAACGGTGCTGCTCGTCGATGATGACAAACCCAAGCTTGTTGAAAACAACGCTTTCTTGAAACAATGCATGAGTGCCGATGATGATATGAATATCACCGCGTTGCAGTGCGTCCAGTATCTCTGTCCGCTGAGCGCCTTTTTCACGCCCCGTTAGAATTTCGGCCCGAAGACCAGCGGCTTCAGCTAGCGGTGCAATGGTTTTCATGTGCTGGCGAGCTAGAATTTCGGTTGGGGCCATGAGGGCTGATTGAAAACCAGCCTCGGCTGAGTGCGCCATAGCCATAAGACCGACGACCGTTTTCCCAGCCCCTACATCGCCTTGTAGCAGACGCAACATGCGCTCAGGTGCCTCTAAATCAAGTTCTATTTCTTGTAACGCCTGAACTTGCGATTCAGTCAAGGTAAAGGGTAAGGCGTTTATAATCTTTTGTTTGTGTGTGCCTGTGCCTGTTTTTACGATACCGCGCGTTTTACGCACCTTTGCCCGTGTCAACGCAAGCGCTAGCTGGCTTGCCAGAAGCTCATCATAGGCAAGGCGCTGGAAACCGGCACTCTCAGGCCCAAAATGCTCGGCATCTACGGGAAGATGCACAGTTTCAATCGCCGTCTTGAATGAAGGCCATTTCTCTCGTGCCATTACAGATGGATCAATCCATTCTGGCAGTGGAGGCACAAGGCCAAGCCCTTGGCGCAAAGCTTTACCAAATGTTTTCGGCGAGAGGCCTGCTGTCATTGGGTAAATTGGCTCAATCAGAGGTAGTTTTTTGAATTGCTCTTCATTGACGATGTGGTCAGGGTGGGTCATTTGCGGCATGCCGCCAAAATCATCCACTTTACCGCTGATATAGCGCATGTCGCCAATTGGCATTTGCTTGGCTAGATAATCACCATGGGCATGAAAGAAAATCAGTGTTAGATCGCCAGTTTCATCATGGACAGAAATTTTATACGGCACTCTTTTGTTGCCGCGCGGGGGTGGGCGATGTTCGTCAATTTTTACCTTCAAGGTAACGATTTTCCCCGGTTCAGCATTGGCAATGCCGGGTTGTTGGCGTCTGTCGACCATGCCCGATGGCATATGCAGTATTAAATCAAGAACGCGTGGTTCCAGATCCACACGTAATGCGGGGAATAGTTTTTCTAATATTTTAGCGAGTTTTGGCCCGATACCGTCCAATGTTGTGGCCGGTTTGAACATGGAATCAAGATTGTTTGGGCGGGTTGTCATAGCTAGGGTTAGGTCTACCGAATGAATAAAATCATAACTGAAGTCACACACTATAGCCTAGTTGCTTTGTAGGCGGTATAGAACCGTTTAGCGTGTGTGAAGTGAAAGCCTTCCACAGCCCTTTGATGACAAGACGGATAAATGACAATGGCAAATTCGAGCGGACCTTCCATCTCATCCAGTGGCCTTGATGCCAGACGCAAGAAAATTCTATTTCGCGCGTGGCATCGCGGCATTAAAGAAATGGACATTGTGCTTGGAAATTTTGCAGATGAACATCTGGCAACAATGACAGAGGCTGACCTTGATATTTTGGAGCATTTGATGAGTGCCCCCGACATTGAACTTTTCAAATGGATATCTGGGGAACAAGAAACGCCAGAAGAATACCGTTCTCATGTGATAGACCGCATCGCGGCATTTCATAGCGTCTAATATGAATTCAACCGCTGAATTTATTGAGAATGAAGAAGATGTTATTCTGTCGGGTGTGCCGGACGGGATGGAAGGGCTTGTCCTTTCGGATATGATCCGAGCGAAAAAAGGCGAGGGCTTGTCTCTGGTTTTTGTAGCGCGCGATGGTAACCGTCTTTCGATGATTGAAGAGGCGCTGCGGTTCTTTGCGCCAAATGTCGATATCATCACGCTACCAGCATGGGACTGTCTTCCCTATGACCGTGTGTCGCCATCAGCTTCTGTTTCCGCCGAACGCATGGCGGCTTTATCGAAACTTGGCAATTTGGACGCCATCACTAAGCCCACCATTTTATTGATGACAGCCAATGCAGCGCTTCAAAAAATACCGGCAACGCATACGCTCACCGGCCAAGCGCTTTCAGGAAAACCGGGCAGTCGGTTTGATATGGATGAGATTGTTGGTTGGTTGGAAGATAACGGGTTTGAACGAACGCCGAGCGTACGCGAGCGCGGGGAATATGCTGTGCGTGGCGGTATTATCGATCTTTATGCACCCGGCGATGGTGAACCACTGCGGCTCGATTTCTTTGGCGATACATTGGAATCAATCCGTACTTTTGATGCAGATACTCAGTTATCGGTTGTAAAAAAAGCAAACTTTGAACTCGTTCCCATGAGCGAAATTCAATTGAATGACGCAGGGATCAAACGCTTTAGAGAAACCTATGTTCGGACTTTTGGCGCCACCACACGCGATGATGCCCTTTATCAGGCGGTGAGCGAAGGGCGGCGTTTTGCGGGTATGGAGCATTGGCTGCCGTTTTTCCACGACGAATTGAAGGATATTTTAAGTTTTACTGGCAAAGCACCCATTGTATTCGATCATTTGTGCGATGAAGCGATGAAGGCCCGCTTTGCGCAGGTGAAAGATCATTTTGATGCTCGCCAAAGCGCGCTGGATGAGGCGTTATCCGATGGCTCAACACCCTATAAGCCTGTCCAGCCTGATACGCTTTATCAATCACCGAATCTTTTGGCGGAGGGTATTGTTGCACGCCAGCGTATTGATATGTCGCCGTTTAATATCATGGAAACGGACCGACGCGTGATTGATCTGCAAGGCAATCAAGGTCGTAATTTTGGGCCTGAGCGTAGTAATGAGAATGCCAATGTATTTGATGCAACGGGTACTCACATTATAGATTTGCAGAAGAAGAAATCTCGGGTGGCTATCGCGTGTTGGTCGGTTGGGACTGCCGAGCGCATGGGGCAAATGCTTGTGGACCATGGGTTGGAGCAGGTTAAAACCTGTGAAACATGGGACGATGTGCAGGCGCTACCGCTAAACCATGCAGCCTTGATTGTACTTCCGCTCGAAACTGGTTTTGAGGCGCCAAACTTTTCCATCATTGGCGAACAAGATATTTTAGGCGACAGAATGGTGCGCAAATCAAAGCGCCGCCGCAAGGATGCCGATTTTATTTCTGAAGTGGGCACACTTGGCGAAGGCGATCTGGTTGTTCATATTGACCACGGCATTGGTCGTTTTGAGGGCTTGCGCTCGATAGAGGCAGCTGGTGCGCCACATGATTGTTTAGAGATTGTCTATCACGGTGGTGACCGTCTGTTTTTGCCAGTTGAAAACATCGAGCTTTTGTCGCGCTATGGTTCTTCCGCTGAAGGGGATGCCCATCTTGATCGGCTTGGTGGCACAGCATGGCAGTCACGCAAGGCGAAGCTGAAAAAGCGTCTTTTGGAAATGGCGGATCAGTTGATTGCCGTCGCCGCCAAACGCGCGCTTCGAACTGCCACAGCACTTCCCACGCCTGATGGTCTTTATGGTGAATTTGCAGCGCGGTTTCCTTATGATGAAACCGAAGACCAGATGAATGCGATTGATAGCGTTTTGGATGATCTGGTTGCCGGTCGCCCGATGGATCGGCTTATTTGTGGTGATGTTGGTTTTGGTAAAACAGAAGTTGCACTGCGCGCTGCCTTTGTAGCGGTGATGAATGGCAAACAAGTGGCGGTCGTTGTGCCGACAACTCTTTTAGCTCGTCAGCATCATAAAACCTTCAAAGAGCGTTTCGCCGGTCTTCCTGTGCGTATTGAACAGGCATCACGCCTTGTGGGCGGCAAAGCCTTGAGTGATACCAAAGCGGGCATGAAAGAGGGCGATGTTGATATCGTTGTTGGCACCCATGCGCTGCTTGGTAAGGCGGTTGAATTTAATGACCTTGGCCTTCTTATTATTGATGAAGAACAGCGTTTTGGGGTGAAGCACAAAGAACGGCTGAAAGAGCTTAAGAGTGATGTGCATGTGTTGACGCTATCCGCGACACCTATTCCGCGCACCTTGCAGTTGGCTTTAACAGGCGTGCGCGAATTATCACTCATCACCACCGCGCCGATTGATAGGCTGGCAGTCCGCACTTTTGTTTCTCCTTTTGATGGGTTGACCGTGCGAGAGGCACTACTTCGTGAACATTATCGCGGTGGACAGAGTTTTTATGTGTGTCCGCGGGTCAGTGATATTCGCACTATCAAAGAGTTTTTAGGAGAAAAGGTACCAGAGCTGAAAGTTGCGGTTGCTCATGGTCAAATGGCTCCAACTGAGTTGGAGGATATCATGAATGCCTTTTACGAGGGGCGTTTTGATGTGCTTTTAGCCACCACAATTGTCGAGTCCGGCCTTGATGTGCCGCGCGCCAATACATTGATTGTGCATAGAGCGGATATGTTTGGTCTGTCACAGCTTTATCAAATCCGTGGGCGGGTGGGGCGTTCTAAAACCCGCGCTTATGCGATCATGACAACGCCAGTGAATAAGATACTGACGAAATCAGCCGAGCGTCGCCTTAAAGTACTGCAATCGCTTGATAGCCTTGGTGCGGGTTTTCAGCTTGCTAGTCATGACCTTGACCAGCGCGGTTCGGGTAATCTTTTGGGTGAAGAACAATCTGGCCATGTGCGCGAGGTTGGTTTTGAACTTTATCAACAAATGCTAGAGGAAGCCGTTGCCCAACAAAAAGCTGGTGGTGAGCTGGAAGATGATGGCAAATGGTCGCCACAAATTACCGTTGGTACGCCGGTTTTAATACCAGAGGACTATGTGCCTGATCTCAATTTGCGCCTAACGCTTTATCGTCGCCTTGCTGACCTTCAAGATGCTAAAGAGATTGATGGTTTTGGGGCTGAGTTGATCGACAGATTCGGACCATTGCCAGATGAGGTCGAGCATCTTTTGAAGATTGTCTTCATCAAAGGCCTGTGTCGTACTGCCAATGTTGAAAAAGTTGATGCGGGGCCAAAAGGTGTTGTTTTGACCTTCCGCAACAAAGAGTTTCCCAACCCTGCAGGACTGGTTCAATTTATTGGCGAGCAGGGACGATTGGCTAAAATCAAGCCAGATCAGCGAGTTGTTATTTTGCGCGATTGGCCAGTGCCGACCAAACGCCTTAAAGGCAGTGCTGTGATCTTGAAGCAGCTTGCTAAACTGGCAAAAACTTAAGTGTCTGCGTCGCGTTCAGCTAAAGCTTGTTGTAGCGCTTGCACCAAAGTTTCCGGCTGTTGAGCGCCCATAATGGCGTATTTTTGGTCGATGATAAAACACGGAACACCGGTGACGCCGATTGTTTGTGCATGGGTAATCTCGTCTTTAACTTCCTTCATGTCACTGTCGCCATCAAGCAATCGTTCAACGACGTCGCGGTCCATGCCAATTTCTTCTGCCGCGTCACTGAGTACTGCTTTGTCGCCGATGTCTGCACCTTCCATAAAAAACAATTTAAACAGCTTCTCGACCAATGGCCCTTGATGACCTGTTGTTTTTGACCAGCGAATTAGACGGTGCGCATTGAGTGTGTTGGGGGATTTTTCAATTAAATCAAAGGCAAAGGCTAAGCCTTCGACTTCGCCTGCTTCTTCGATTTGTGAATAGATTTGCCGCGCGTCTTCTTCACTGCCAAATTTTTTGCTGAGATATTCTTGTCGAGACATACCATTGGCTGGAATAGTGGCATCGAGTTGAAAAGGGCGCCAATTGATTTCCACATTCATATTGGGCTCAAGCTCTAATGCCTGCTCTAACCGCCGCTTCCCGATGTAGCACCATGGGCACATTACATCTGAAATAATATCTATGGTGAGTGGCTCGGCAATCATTTCTACTCTCCTGAATTATACAAGCCCGCACTTTTGAGGACTTGAATCAAGAGATAGCACAATCACAGAGGTTCTCAAGCATAGGCTGTGGTGAGGCTTTCCATTATTTGCACCAGACTATCTTCAGGCTTGGAGTCGAAATAATGAGTATCAACATCGACTTTACCCATAAGGCCGCCGACTGAAAATTCTGTCATGCTTAAAACCGCACTAATGCGGCCAATCAAAACAGAGATGGTCAGACCTGATGAATTTGGAGCTGCTACGATGAACTTTCCATCGCCGCGATATGTTGCAATGTCCTCTGCGCGCACGAGCGAGGCGATCGTCTGACCCACTTGTCCGAAGATGCCATCTTGTCGTTGCTTATCGCTTGCTGTCTCGGTGTTGAAAAGGACGGAAACATCAAGCATTCCAAATGCGATTGGTGTTTTCCAAGCTTGACTTTGTCGTACCAGTTTATCGAGATGACGTTCAAAGAATTCGTTGCTTGGCAGATTGGTGGATTTATCACGTATTTTGTCAAAACCGCGAGATTTAAAGGCCATCAACAAGGCGCTTCGCAGTTTTTCAGCCTGAATGAGCGTCTTGGTATGGGTCACAATTTCATTCGCCTCGCCATGTAGATCAAAAAGATCACAAATACCGGTTTCAACAAGGGCTTCTTGTTCGCTCGTGTCCAGCCCTTCTTGCAAAAGTAGTACGGGAAGGGTGAAATAGCGTGCATCCAGTTTGAATTGCTTCAATGTATCAATATCGAAATTTGTATAGGCCAATGTATCGATAATCAGGCAATCAAATGAATGGGTCTCAAACAAAGTCCGCGCTTCTTCAAAATTTGCTGCTGATTTCAAGGTAGCACTGCCGTTGAAAATTGACGCAAGCTGAAAATAACGCTCACCTTTTCCGACCACCAATAAGCGTTCAGAAGAAGGGCTTTGCAAACTCTCAATAGCGGGTGCAGCTACATTAAACAGACGGGCGGTTTCAATTCTACGCGCATATTCAATTTTCATAGCGTTTACGCGAATGAGATGTTTCAATTTCTTTGCAATCACATGGGCAGGTGCACGGTGATTAAGATGTAGATTGACATCAAAAAGACTGAAGTCATTTGGTGAGCCGACCACAACGATTGGCAACACTTTAGAGAGTTTGTTGGATAACAGACGCTTTGAATAATCAGACATAACGGATGGGTCTAAAGCGGAGCCAACATCCAAAATTACAACATCTGGTAAGACGTCAATGACGCTCAAATCAACGTCGCTGCCTGCATAGACCGTTTCGGTGATAACACCATGATTGATGATCTGCTCCAAAGGGCTGTCATAAGCCGTGGCTGGTAGCTTTTGATCTTTGGATGGCTTGATTACAAGTGCACGCGCCGCTCTATACATATGCTCACTATTTCCCCATTCATGAACGCTTCTTTGAACATGGATAAAGGTTGAATATGAATCGAGGGTGAAAGGCGGATGTGTAATTGAAAATAGAGTTAAGCAATTATATCGCTACTTGTTGTCTATCTTCCATCAATTTTCGAGATTTGTTTTCCTCAATAAGCTCGACGAGTTCATGGCGCATGACAACACCACCAACCCCTCGTTTTATTTCATTTATTGGGTAAAGCGCTACGGGTATCTTCAGGTGAGAAACGCCCATTTCCGATAGCTGATTGCTAAATGTTTCTATTGATAGGGTAAGATCACGTGTGACCACTGCGACATTTAGTTCATCTGTTATGGGGTCAATAAAATGAGCCGCGTCAATGATATTGGCAACGGATTTATAAAGATCATCAAGTTCTCCTGCCACCGCTAATTGGTTGGAGCGTTGAATTGTATCGATTAAAAAGCCAATCGGCTCGCATTGTGTAGGGTCATTTTCATTCAAACGGCAGGCAACATGAGTGCACGCGCCTGCATAAACTGTTTTGTTTCTCAGCCGTGATAAGGCTCGTTTCTCACTATTGCTTGGGAACAAGGCTTCAGGGACAGATGCTCCGGTTGCAATAAGTTCACCTCCGGCCAATTTTGTGGACTGTTTTAATTTTGTGTTGGTTGGTTTTTTCAATCGAAGACTAAGATCTTGAACGTCTTCGGTGAGAGGTAAGGAGCTGGGGGTATGTTGGCCAGGGGTGCGTAATTGGCCAAGAGCCACAATCTCATTCAAAATACTGACATCGAATAATTGATTGCCACTATCGCTTTGCTCAACGGGCATTTGGGCTAAATGATTGTTTTTCCATACACAGCCGATGGTCACCTTTTGGTTGGCTGAAAACCGGTTCATTTGTTGAGCAACACAATGTTGTGGAAGGAGCACGAGATCAGGTTTTACCAAATCAAGATGACCAGCCAGCATGTTATCAGTTTGGAAATGGTGAAAATTTACAGCTCCCTTTTGTGTCAGTGTTCGTACGATACCTGCACAAAAACCAATCAACCCAGATAATGCAAAAGGCAAAAGTGTATTTGTTGTTTCTTCAATGACATCAAAAATAGCCCGCTCAGTGCTTAGCCACTGATTTGATGTGCGCGGGATCGCGATCTCAGTGTCTCGTGATTGTAGACTGGTTGGATGCAGACTTATTATTGCATCTGGATGAATGACATCAAAAACAGGTTCAGATTCCATCATCTCTGAAACGGATGGTAGTATCTTGTCGAGGCTGACCACACCATCGGGCAAAGCATAGCCGAAGGCTAAAACATATTTCATGGAAAAGAGATGCTGTGTTAAATCACGACAGCGAAGGGCAGGAGAGTCATTTTCAACCCTGTCTACTGTGATCATTGCACGGGCATGGATCTCGCTCAAATAGTCTTGCATTTCAGCTTGTCGCCAAAAAAGCGGTATGGGGGCTGCTATTAATCCCGCGCGATTAATAGCCAAGATAGATACCGCCATATTGACGGTGTTGGGACCATAAAGTGCCACAACGGCATCTTTTGCTAAGCCTAGCCCTTTGATGAAGGTGGCGAGAATATCTACTTCTTTGTTGAGCGCCCCCCATGTGAGGCTCTTCGTTTCGCCGCTGGTCCATTGACTACGGTTAGGTGCATCACAAAAAGCGAGTGTGTCTGCTTTCTCGCGCCCATTTGTTCGTAAGATGCTGTCTAGCGAATGTGTTTCTGAATTTTCACCCCACAACCCAGAATTAATATAGGTTTGCCGCTGTTCTTCTGTGACCAAAATCATTGACTAGCCTTTTTGATCCACCAAGTCTCAGGACGGGTTCCATACACAGATACTCTAGCTGGCATGCCTATGCGAGTACTATGGGCTACAAGCTGTTTCCCCAGATGATAATGGGGAAGAACGTAATGGCCGGATATCAACAGTCTATCGAGCGCCCGCACGGCATCGATAAAATGTTCTTTTTCACGGGCTGCTAGCATGGCGTCAATCATTGCATCAACGCCAGGGCTTTTAACCCCAGAGAAATTGAAAGAGCCTTGCCGTTCGGCAAAGGGCGAACTCCATCTAAAATATTGTTCATTGCCTGGCGACAGAGAACCGGACCAGCGCCATAATATCATATCAAAATCAAAACTTTTGCGACGTTCTTCAAACTGCGCGGCATCGACTTGGCGGATGGTCAAATTAATACCTAGTTTGCGCAGGTTTTCTGAATAAGATATTGCGATACGACCCGCCGCTCCACCAGCAGGTAGCAAAAGCTCAAGCTCTAATGGCTTGCCATCAGGCCCAATCATAACGCGGTCTTTTAATTGATAGCCAGCTGTGCTCAACATTTTTATAGCATCGCGCAAGACCGTGCGATCGCGACCCGTTCCATCCGTTTTTGTTTGTGAAAATGTGCCCTCAAGAACGTCAAGATTAATCTCGTCCATGTAATCCTTCAATAATTCACGCTCGCGCTTTGATGCTGGTACATTGAGAGAAGACAGAATAGAGGATTGAAAAAAGCTGGAAGTACGGGTGAACCCGCCGGAAAACAAATTGTTGTTTAGCCATTCAAAATCGAAAAGTTTACTAAGAGCCGCGCGAACGCGTACATCGTTTAGGGGAGGGCGTCTTGTGTTATAGGCATATCCGCGCATCCCGGTTGACACACCAGTCATAAATGTCGATTGGACAATACGATCTTGTACGCTTTGATAATTGCTTTTCCAACTGTTGGGATCTGTTTCAAAAAAGACATCGACTAATCCTTTTTTGAAGGCTTCAAAAAGCGTGTTGGTTTCACGATAATAAGTAAAACGAATTTCATCGAAATTATCAAAGCCACGTTTGACAGGTAAATCTTTGGCCCAGTAATTAGGATCACGTGTGAGAGTGATGGACGAGCCTTGATCAACATCGCTCAAGATATAGGGTCCGCTACCCATAAGCGGCGTTAATGTGGTTTGATCGAATGTTTCAGGATCAATCGCATGTTTTGGTAAAATAGGCAGCAGGCTTATAAGGAGCGGCAACTCGCGGTCGGTACCTTTTTTGAAGGTGATGCGTATTTTTCGCTCACCAGTCTTTTTAATATCTTCAATGCTTGCGTAGTATCCTTGGTAATTGGGCCGTCCTTTTTGTGCTAATAGATCAGCGGAAAATATCACATCGTCGACTGTGACAGGATTGCCGTCTGAAAAACGCGCCTTTGGGTTCATTGTAAATTCAATAAATGACCGGTCTTCCGGCATGTAGACGCTTTCAGCCAGCAATCCATACATAGTGAAAGGCTCATCGCGGCTTCGTAACATCAAGCTTTCATAGACGTTATTTCCAAAAAAGGTATCCCTTAATCCTGCGACTTTTTGGCCACGCAGAATGAATGGATTCACACTATCGAACGACCCTCTAATGCCATAAGTAATGGTGCCACCCTTGATGGCATCTGGATCTGCATAGGGAAGATGCTCAAAGTTATTCTCGTGCTCTGGTAAGCCGTGCATTGATATGCCGTGTGTTGGTTTGATTTCTGTAGCTGATGACAATGATGCGGTTAGCAACAAAATAGATAAAACCATGAAACCAAACATGGCTCTCAAGCAACACGGTATAGAGTGCATTCCTATTTTCATGTTTTATTGTTCCTAATGATTATCAAAATTTTGATTTGGCGAATCATGTTTTGGGATTTGACCAGAACAATCATTGTTAGGAAAGATATTCCTTTAAAATCATAATGTGTTCCACCTTGTTTATTAGAATTCATCTGGTTTTATTAGAATCAAACTGGCATCGGTTCATTTTAATGAAAACTGAGGCACTGCTATCGGTTTTGTTAGGGAATATATAACTCATAAAGTGATCACAATTGCGTATAACCAGGAATTAAGAAGGCAGAAAACTTGGTTTCCATTTTTTGATGTTGTACACGATATACGCTGATTCAAATTCTGGCCTAAGTATATAATTGCCGCATTTCTTCCCTTATTGGTATGGAAACTACAGTCATTTCATGCTTAGACGGAGTTAACTACTCTATCAAAACTATATTGAGGTTTTTATGAAGATGTTTTTTCGACCTGTTTCTACACTAATAGCCGCAACCGCAGTTTGTGGCTTATTGACATCTGGCGCTTTGTCACAGGAAACAAAACCTGCGGCACCGCAAGCTGCTGCACCGCAAGCTGCTTCCGCAATTTCAAATACAAATAGCTGGTATAAGATTTGTGAAGTTGATCCGCGATCAAAAGCAAAATTATGTACTTTGAACTTCAGCTTGGCTAATGAGAAGGGTGCCGTAGTTGCTCAGGCTCGTATTATAGAGCAGGCGGGTGCAGCTCAGAAAGGGTTTAGTTTTGCCCTTCCACCAGGACTTTTGATTCAACCTGGTATGCGCATTCAAATTGATGGAGCTAAAACGGGAACCGCTAAATTTCAGGTCTGTACTCAACAGGCGTGCTTTGCTGAAGCTCGGTTTGATAAGGGTTTCATCTCAAACTTGAAGCGTGGTAATGAGATGAAAATTATTGGCATCAACCCAGCAGGCAAGCAGGCTGAGTTCCCAATAACATTAACAGGTTTCACCGCGGCCTATGATGGGCCAGCAGTTGATCCGAAGGCTCTTGCTAAAACTCAAGAGACATTGCAAGACCGCTTGCAACGTAAGGCCGATGAAGCGCGTAAAAACCTTCTTGAAAAAGAGAATAAAGAAGGTGCGGCTGCCGAGCCTGCAAAAGCAGCAGAATAAGCGTTTTAATGACGCAGTCATTTAAGATGATTTTTAATTAAAGGCGGCTCAGAATTGGCCGCCTTTAATTTTGACTTTATGATTGTTTGAAGGTGTTTTTTGCAGATATTTAATGGATGACTTGTCCGGTATTTTCATAAACACCATTGCGCAGCTCACCAAATACCTCCCGTATTTGGGGGTGTCTGATAGGTAGTCCTGTTTTATCAATTATGAGATTTTGTTCGGAAACATAGGCTATATATTCAATTTCGTCATTCTCTGCCAGTAGATGATAAAATGGTTGGTCTTTTTTTGGGCGCACGTCTTCTGGAATAGCCAGCCACCATTCTTCTGTGTTGTTGAACACAGGGTCGATATCGAAGATAACACCACGAAAATCAAAAATACGGTGCTGAACAACTTGCCCAATTTTAAAGCGAGCTGTCCGCTGTTTATTTGTTTCCATTACACTTGTCGTCCAATGATAATAATCTATCTGTCGTAATTCTGTATATCTTATTCGCCAAGACGATTTCGTGCAAGTTTTTGATTTAATGCACAAAATTACTTCTAACACATTGGCTTTTTAATTGGTTGCAGACGATGGGTCCAGCGATAAGGCGCCCACATCCATTGTTCTGGGTTTTCACGGATCCATAATTCAAATTGGCTATGAAGAGCTTGCGTTAAATTGCGGCTATCAACCTTTAGATTGCCAGTTGCTTCATAGTGTATTTGCTTCATATCTAGCGCGAAATGGGCACCTTTGACGCGGCGCAATTGAGCAGCAAATACAGGCTTTTTATATTTAATTGCCAATGTCTCAGGGAAACTTGATACAGGGAATGGCATATTAAAAAATTTGATTGGTATGCCACGGTTAAAGCGAAGATCGCAGACCATTGCCATATCAATACCGTTGCGTATTTTTTCAATGGATTTTTTTGCTGCCCCATCTTGTTGTGAGTAAATCCCTCCGGGAAATAGTGGCTTTCGTAATTTTAGAAAAAAAGCTTCTACTAGCGGATTTCTTATACTTTTATAAATGCCTAATATTTTGTGGTCGCTATATAATACGGTGGGGGCGCTGCTTAATTCCCAATTTCCAAAATGGTGTGTAAGCAAGAGGGCACCATCTTTGCATTCTTCATTCCAATACCGAAAAGTCTCGCTGTCAGCGATAATGCGTTTTGGGTTTTTTAATATGCGATCAGAGATCAAGCCCTCACAAAAAGTGCGGCCAATATTCTCCCACATGGCACGTGCAATTTTCTCACGTTCAATAGGCGTGCTGTCATCACCCAAGGCCCATTCCATATGACGTATTGCGCGTTGATGGCGCTTGTTAAAGGGTGCGATGATCCGCCATGCTTTTCCCATTAAATAGGAAGCCATATCGACAGGCATGTACAGCAGTATGAACCGTATAAAGCGTAGCAGGATATACTCTGTGTAATGTTTATATCTTGTGGGTATGAACTTTTTTTTCATTACATAGGTGATCCGCTATTTGCCTGAGTGGGTGTAAGCTATAACGGCCTTTATTCTGCGCTAAGACCACGTTTCATCACGAATTTTCTCAAAAACGGCAAAGAATTAATAGCGTAAAGGCCGATGCCACGGCCAAGGTGAACCGGAAGTATCTCAGTTAAAAGCGAGCGGTTGAGTGTATCAACTGCTTTTGTGCGGATAGTAACATCTGTTTTTCGTGCTTTGGAATATTGATCTGATAATGATGATGGAGCTGAGTTATGATTGGATGATTGCTGGGTGAGGCAGTCACTCAATGCTTTGATGTCGCGAATGCCGAGATTCATGCCTTGAGCACCTATAGGAGGAAAGACATGGGCACTTTCACCAATCAAAACGACAGGGCCTTTGCCAAACTCATCTGCAGTCAAACCACTTAGTGGATAGGCCATTGGTTTGGCCTTAATCGTTACATCGCCTAAAAGATAATGAGATTTCTCACTAATGCGCTGGGCTAATTCAACGAGAGGTAAGTCAAGAATTTTCTGCGCCTCATCGGGCTTTTCAACCCATACCAGTGAGGAGTTTTTTCCCGGCAGGGGAACAAGCGTAAAGGGGCCGCTCTCAGTGTGAAATTCTGTTGAAATAAAATCATGATCGCGGGTATGCGATAGGTCCATAACCATAGCAATTTGTGGGTAGGACCATTGTGTGGTTTGAATGCCAGCGGCACTTCGCACCATAGAATTGCGACCATCAGTGGCAACCAGTAAACCAGTATTCAGCACTGTGTCGTCTTCGAGTGTTATGGACGCCTTTTCTTCGTTATCGAATTTGACACTGAGAGCGGGCATTTTAATGCGCTTGATATTGGAATGCTTTTTTATAGTTTCATTGAGCGCTATTAAGAGGTCTTGGTTTCTTATGTTATGTCCGAAACAATCGGCATTAAGTTCACTGCTATCAAAGCGTGCTTCAGGGGCCCGTATCAAACGTTTCGTGCCATCCACAATGCGCATAACTTTGAGGGGTGCTGTTTTGTTGTTGAGCTTTTCCCAAACCCCAAGCGAGTTAAGGAAATCAACACCCTCATTCAAAATGGCAGTCGTCCGTCCATCTTTGGGAGCATCAGGGCCAATCAATGTTATTTTTTCGTAGTGATTACCAAGGGAAAGTGCCGCCATTAGTCCAAGTGGGCCCGCGCCAACAATAATGGGATGTGACATGATAAGTGTTGTCCCTTTTGGTAATTTAGTTTGCAGCGCCGCTTTTATCATACTACGAAGCATGTAAACAATAAGCGATTGAGCTAATCGCTTACATGATGCGTGGAACAGGAGAACTTTAAAATGGGCAATGCTATAATTGTAAGTGAAACTGGCGAGCCGCAGGTTATGAAGTATACCTCGATTGAAACGCCGAAGCCGGGACCGGGCGAGGTTCTTGTTCGCCATACAGCCATTGGTGTTAATTTCATCGATGTTTATTTTAGATCAGGTCTTTATCCTTCGCCAAGTGGTTTGCCGTTTACGCCGGGAGCAGAAGCTGCGGGTGTTGTTGAAGTGATTGGGGAAGGAGTGACGGAAGTTGATCCGGGTGATCGTGTTGCTTATGTCATTCCCACAGGCTCGTATAGACATGAGCGTGTGGTGCCAGTGGATCGTTTGGTGGCCATTCCTGATGGCATTGATGACCAAACCGCAGCGGGCATGATGCTCAAAGGTCTGACAGCACAATATCTTCTGCGTCGGACTTATGATGTGAAGGCAGGGGATACAATACTTATTCATGCAGCCGCAGGCGGTGTTGGTCTGCTTGTTTGTCAGTGGGCAAAGCATCTTGGCGCTACGGTGATAGGCACTGTTGGATCAGAAGAAAAAGCAAATCTTGCAAAAGAAAACGGCTGTACCCATACGATTTTGTATCGTGAGGAAAACTTTGTTGAGCGTGTACAAGAAATCACAGAGGGTGTGGGCACGGATGTTGTTTATGACTCTATCGGCAAGGATACTTATCCCGGCTCATTGGAATGCCTTAAACGCTTAGGAACATGGGTAACCTTTGGTCAGTCATCTGGTCCCATCGTCGATTTTGATCTGGCACTTTTAGCTAAAAATGGCTCGCTATTTGCAACCCGACCGACCTTATTCAACTATATAGCGGCGCGTGAAGATTTGATTGCAATGTCAAAAGATTTGTTCGATGTGGTGGAAAAAGGAGCGGTTAGCATTCCCGTCAATCAGCAATATTCATTGCGCGAAGCTGCCGATGCTCATAAAGCGCTAGAAAGCCGCATTACGACTGGCTCTACCGTTCTAATACCTGACTAGAAGCATAAAATGACATTGATACTTTATGGATTAAAAAACTGCGACAGTTGTAAGAAAGCAATCAAGGCTATTGAGGCAACTGGCAAGGCGATAACATTCTTTGACGTGCGCAATGATGGTATTTCCAAGGAAAGCCTTGATGAATGGCTTGCCGCTGTCGGGCGCGATAAGCTTGTCAACACACGCTCTACCACATGGCGAGCACTGAGTGATGATGAGCGCGTTATGGAAAATGATGAAGACGCAAAGCGACTTTTAATTCTTTATCCCACTTTGATCAAACGGCCCGTTATTATCAATCAAGGAACGATAAGTGTTGGATGGTCAAAGGGTCAGGAATCTTTATTCGCTGATTGATCAAGAATGGTTGTTCAACAATAGACCAAATCTAATATTGAATATATACTTTTGTATTAAACCGTATTAAAGAATGCGGCTGACGCCTAATGGGTTGATCAAAGGCGGCGCTCTATTTGTTGCAGAGTGTGAGAATTACAAAGGATAGGGAAGTTAGTCCATGAAAATTGGAAGTCCTAAAGAGATATTTGCTGGTGAAGACAGAGTGGCGCTGACGCCACAAAGTGCAGTGCAGCTTCAAAAGCTTGGCTATGATGTGGCGATTGAAAGCGGTGCGGGCAAAGCTGCACGTTTTTCCGATGCTGATTATAAGGCTGTGGGCGTTGAGGTTATCAAGGGAGCGGCGGCTCTTTGGAAAGCCTGTGATATTGTTGTGAAAGTGCGTGCGCCTGAAGGGGCAGCTGAACTAAAACGTATCCAGCCTGGACAAACACTGATTTCCTTTATTTGGCCTGCCCAGAATGAAAAGCTGCTTGAGCATCTCAAGAAGAAAAAAGTGACCTGTCTTGCGATGGACATGGTGCCGCGTATTTCACGCGCTCAGAAAATGGATGCTTTGTCATCTATGGCCAATATTGCGGGCTATCGGGCTGTGATTGAGGCAAGCAATAATTTCGGTCGTTTCTTTACGGGTCAAATTACAGCTGCCGGTAAAGTGCCGCCTGCGAAAATTCTTGTGGTTGGCGCGGGCGTTGCCGGTCTTGCCGCGATCGGTGCAGCTCAAAGCATGGGCGCGATTGTTCGTGCCTTTGATGTGCGCCCTGAAGTTGCCGAACAAATTGAATCAATGGGCGCAGAATTTCTGTTCCTCGATTTTACAGACACACAAGTTGATGGTGCAGCAACGGGTGGTTATGCGCCGCCGTCGTCACCAGAGTTCCGCGAGAAGCAGTTAGAGCTCTTCCGCGAACAAGCCCCTGACGTTGATATTGTTATTACAACAGCGCTGATACCAGGCCGTGATGCCCCTAAGTTGTGGCTCAAAGACATGGTCGACGCCATGAAGCCCGGTTCCGTCGTGATTGACCTTGCGGCTGAACGTGGTGGCAATTGCGACTACACTGTTATGGATGAGAAAATCGAAACCAAAGGCGGTGTGACCGTGATTGGTTACACTGATTTCCCAAGCCGTATGGCAACGCAATCATCGACGCTCTATTCAACCAACATCCGTCATATGATGGATGATTTGACGCCGAAAAAAGACGGTAAGACAAAAATTGATATGAAGGATGATGTGATCCGTGGGGCGGCGGTGACGCATGCCGGTAAGATAACATTCCCACCACCACCACCAAAGGTACAGGCGATTGCGGCTCAAAAGCCAAAAGCACCTGAAAAGACCGCTGAAGAAGTGAGAGCAGAAGAAGAAGAAGCCTTTAAAGCACAAACAAAAAACCAAGTTGCTTTGATTGGTGTTTCTGCGGCCGCTCTTTTGCTGATGGGGCTTGTGGCTCCTGCAAGCTTTATGCAGCACTTCATCGTTTTTGTCTTGTCAGTGTTCATCGGCTTCCAAGTCATTTGGAATGTCGCACACAGCCTGCACACACCTTTAATGGCGGTGACTAACGCAATTTCATCCATCATCATCCTCGGTGCGCTGATCCAGCTAGGATCAAGTTCGTGGTTGATTACCATTTTATCCGCTGCGGCCATTTTTATGGCCTCAATCAATATTTTCGGCGGTTTCCTCGTAACACGGCGTATGCTCGCCATGTTCCAAAAGTCGTAAGGAGCATCGCGTCATGGATTTCGGATTTACAATTGCAGCCTATGTAGTGGCAGCTGTTCTTTTCATTCTCTCACTGGGTGGGTTGAGCGATCAAGAAAGCGCAAAACGCGCGGTGTGGTATGGTATTGCTGGTATGGCGATTGCCGTGCTTGCAACTCTTATGGGGCCGGGTAGTGGCCTTTGGGGCGCTTCACTGGTGCTGATTGCACTTGGCGCTGCTGTTGGTTATCAACTAGCAACCAAAGTGCAAATGACACAAATGCCTGAGCTTGTGGCTATCATGCACTCGCTCGTTGGCCTTGCGGCGGTCATTGTTGGTTTTAACGCTGATATTACGATCCTTGGTGTGCAAGCAGCCCAATCTGGCGGTGATGCCATCACGGGTGTCTTTGCTGAACTTGTCGCCAAGAAAACGCCTGTTGAAATTAATATCTTGCGCATTGAGCTTGTGCTCGGTGTGTGGATTGGTGCGGTGACATTCACGGGCTCGCTTATTGCTTATGGCAAATTGGCGGGGCGGGTCGATTCATCTGCAAAACAGTTAAACGGTGGCCATATGCTCAATGCGGGCGCGGCTGGTTTATCTGTCATTATGATGCTGATGTATCTTAATGGCTCTGGCAGCTGGAGCTTGGTTCTTTTGACCCTTCTGGCGCTGTTTATCGGTTATCACCTCATTATGGGTATCGGCGGCGCTGATATGCCGGTTGTGGTCTCTATGCTCAATTCATATTCCGGTTGGGCGGCTGCCGCGATTGGTTTCTCACTCGGCAATGATCTTTTGATTGTTGTGGGCGCATTGGTCGGCTCATCTGGTGCAATCCTGTCTTACATCATGTGTAAGGCGATGAACCGCAACTTTATCTCGGTCATTCTTGGTGGCTTTGGTGGTGCAAGTGGTCCGGCGATGGAAATTGAAGGTGAGCAGATTGCTATTGATTCTGATGGTGTTGCAGCCGCTTTAGAAGAAGCTGATAGCGTTGTGATCGTGCCAGGCTACGGCATGGCGGTGGCGCAGGCGCAGCAATCTATTTCTGAGCTTACTAAACGGCTACGGGCGAAGGGCAAAGAAGTTCGCTTTGCAATCCACCCTGTTGCAGGGCGTCTGCCAGGTCACATGAATGTACTTTTGGCGGAAGCAAGGGTGCCCTATGATATTGTGATGGAAATGGATGAGATCAATGACGATTTCCCGAATACGGATGTCACAATCATTGTTGGTTCCAATGACATTGTAAATCCGGCTGCACAAGATGATCCAAACAGCCCAATCGCTGGCATGCCGGTGTTGGAAGTTTGGAAATCAAAGCAGGTGTTTGTTTCAAAACGTGGGCAGGGTACGGGCTATTCTGGTATCGAAAACCCATTGTTTTATAAAGAGAATACGCGGATGTTCTATGGTGACGCGAAAGCGTCGGTGGATTCATTGCTTCAAAAAATTAGCTGAATTCTAGCAATTTCGAGAAACAAAAGCCCGATCATGTCGGGCTTTTGTGGTATTTGCGTCACAAATTCGAGCGAAAGCGCACGATTTGCGATTATTGAGTTGCGCTCCCTCTATCGGTAGCGTCTACATTGGACAAATACTTGAATCAAATTCTAAAAGTAAGCGATCATCATGAAGTACCTCATCTCCTTAGCCCTCGCATCAACCATGCTTGCAGGCGTAAGCGCACATGCTGCGGACATCGATCCAGCGCCCGTCGTCGAAGAAGCACACGATTGGCGCGGCGGTTACTTTGGTATCCAAGGTGGTGGCGTGTTTGGTTCTAATGTAACCGCATCGACTCCAATAGTGGCACCATTTGATTTCGTTACTGGCACAAATTTAGACGGCGTACATGGCGGAATATTTGGCGGTTACAACTTCCAAAGTGGCAATGTTGTTTTCGGCATTGATAACGACTTTTCATTCACAAGCTCAGATACCATACTCGATGGGGGGCCTGCGACTGCTGATCTGAGAACTTTGTCATCTGTTCGTGGTCGAGTTGGGTATGCTTTTGACCGTGTTTTACCTTATGTAACGGGCGGCCTCGCTTACGGGAATGTTCGAGTTAATTTACCTGGTTTCGGTTCGGAGAGCGAATTTCAATTTGGCTGGACTGTGGGTGCAGGTGTTGAAGCAGCACTAACCGACTATGTGTCTGCACGCGTGCAATACACCTACTCTGATTTAGGTAGTGATGGGTTTTTACCTGATGTGTTTGGCGGTGTAAACGTTGACCTTGGTGGCATCCATGCAATCCGTGCTGGTGTCTCCATCAAAACGGCACCACTTTGGAATAAAGTTTTTGGTCGGTAGTTGACGACATAATTTGAATTAAAAAGCCCCGCATATGTTGCGGGGCTTTTTTGTTTCTAGCATTGAAAAGAGCTGAAGCATTATTACTCTGCCGCTTCCAAATCACCGCTCTTGGTCGCTGCAACGCGACAGGCGGAGAATTTGAACTCTGGAATTTTGCCAAAAGGGTCAAGCTGCGGGTTGGTCAGCGTGTTGGCGGCAGCCTCCACGAAGGCAAACGGCATGAATACCATGTCTTCAGCCACCGCACGGTCTGCGCGTGCCATGATAGAGATCACCCCGCGACGGGTCTCAATATCGATCATCTGACCCGGTGCCACGCCCATTTTACGTAAAGTTTTGGGGTGTAGCGATGCATTGGCTTGTGGTTCCACAGCATCAAGAACATTGGTGCGCCGTGTCATAGAGCCCGTATGCCAATGCTCTAACTGACGACCCGTTGTGAGGATCATCGGGTATTCTTCATCTGGCACCTCAGCGGGTGGTGTCACTTGCGCTGGCGTAAACCGAGCGCGGCTATCAGCGCGTGGGAACCCGTCACCAAATACGATCGCTTGACCGGGGTCTTCCGGTGATAGGGATGGATAGGTGACAACATCCTGATTTTCGAGCCGCTCCCATGTAATATTATCAAGTGATTTCATGCCAAGCTTCATTTCGGCAAAGACTTCAGATGGGTGTCCATAGTGCCAATTGAGACCAAGTCGGTTGGCAAGGTCGGTGATGATTGCCCAATCTTCGCGCGCTTCACCTGGAGGGGTGGTGGCTGGACGGCCCATTTGCACCTGACGGTTTGTATTGGTGACTGTGCCGGTTTTTTCAGCCCATGCGGATGCTGGTAAAATGACATCGGCGTAATTGGCCGTCTCAGTTAAGAAAATATCTTGAACGACCAAACATTCGAGTTTGGCGAGAGCGTCGCGGGCGTGTTCTACATCAGGATCAGACATCGCAGGATTTTCACCCAGCACATACATGCCTTTGATTTTATCATCATGGACCGCGTCCATGATTTCAACCACTGTTAATCCTCGTTGAGGGTTCCAATCATCGCGCTCCCAAATTCCGTTAAAGAGTGAGCGTACGCCATCATCAGCCACTGACTGATAATCAGGCAGGAACATCGGAATAAGGCCTGCATCTGATGCGCCTTGTACGTTGTTTTGTCCACGTAGTGGGTGAAGACCGGCGCCCGGGCGTCCTATTTGACCACACATAAGTGCAAGTGAGATGAGGCAGCGTGAATTATCTGTGCCGTGGATATGTTGTGAAATACCCATGCCCCAGAAGATCATGCCAGCTTTGGCGGATGCAAAGGTTCGCGCCACATCGCGTAAGACATCAGCCTCAACGCCGCAGAGCGGGGCCATTTTTTCTGGTGAAAACCCGGTTAGATGATCCTTCATCGCATCCCAATTTTCAGTGTAGGTTTGAATATATTGTTCGTCGTATAGCTTTTCTTCAACGATGACATGCATGAGAGCATTCAGCATGGCGACATCAGAGCCGGGGCGGAATTGCAGCATGTGCGATGCATGACGTTTTAGGCCTTGACCGCGTGGGTCCATGACAATGAGCTTGCCGCCACGCTTAGTGAATTGCTTGAAATAGGTGGCCGCAACGGGGTGATTTTCTGTTGGATTTGCACCAATCACAATTGCAACATCAGCGTTCTCTATTTCATTGAAGGTTGCTGTTACAGCACCTGAGCCGACATTTTCCATGAGGGCTGCAACGGATGAAGCGTGGCAAAGCCGTGTGCAGTGATCAACATTATTGTGGCCAAAGCCCGTGCGGATCAGTTTTTGAAATAAATAGGCCTCTTCATTGGAACATTTCGCTGAGCCAAAGCCTGCAACGCTTTCGCCGCCAAGCCTGTCACGTAAGCCGCCAAGACCGTCTGCTGCGACACCAAGCGCTTCTGTCCATGTGGCTTCGCGGAAATGCGTCAATGGATTGTTAGGGTCAACATTGAGGCCTTTTTCTGGCGCGTCATCGCGGCGAATAAGTGGCTTTGTTAGGCGGTGTTTGTGGTCTACATAATCAAAGCCGAAACGACCTTTGACACAAAGGCGGCTTTCATTGGCAGGACCATCAACACCTTCTACGCGGATGATTTTGTCGTCTTTTATTTTATAGGAAAGCTGACAGCCAACACCACAATAAGGGCATACAGATTGAACCTCGCGGTCATGGTCTTTGCTATCGCCTAGTTGATTATCGTCAAGCACACTGGCTTCCATGAGCGCGCCTGTCGGGCAGGCCTGAACACATTCGCCACAGGCTACACAGGTCGATGAGCCCATTGGATCATGAATATCAAAGATGATTTCAGAGGTGCGGCCACGGCCGGACATGCCGATCACGTCATTGACCTGCACTTCGCGGCAGGCGCGGGTGCACAGGTTACACTGAATGCAGGCATCCAGATTAACATTCATGGCCACATGGCTTGAGTCTAGGAGGGGAATAAACTCTTTTTCGATTTTAGGGAAACGGCTCGTTGCCACATTTTGCGCATCTGCCATGTCCCAAAAATGGGAGGATTTATCATGTGCTTCATTACGTGCTGGCTGGTCTGCTAGTAAAAGCTCCATCACCATTTTACGTGATTTTTCAGCGCGCTCGCTCGATGTTTTAACAACCATGCCTTCGCTGACAGGGCGAATGCAAGACGCCACAAGCGTACGCTCGCCTTCCACTTCCACCATACAGGCACGACAATTGCCATCAGGACGATAGCCAGTTGTGTCTTTGTGGCAAAGGTGGGGAATTGTTGTGCCTTGACCTTTGGCAACATCCCAAATGGTTTCGCCTTTTGTGGCGGAGACTTCTTTGCCGTTAAGAGAAAAGGTAACGCGGTTATTTGAGTTTGTTTCAAGCATTATTTTACCCTTAAATCTCGTCTGAGAAATGTTGCATTGTCAGCTTAATCGGGTTTGGCGCTGCTTGGCCAAGGCCGCAGATAGAGGCATCAGCCATCACATCGCATAGGTCGGTGAGCAGGTCTTGATCCCATGCGTCGGCCTGCATCAGTTTTACAGCTTTCTCGCAACCATTGCGGCAAGGTGTGCATTGGCCACAGCTTTCATCTTCAAAGAACTTCAACATGTTAAGCGCTGCGTCGCGGGCTGAATCTTTGTCTGATAAAATAACAACAGCAGCAGAACCTATGAAGGTGCCAAGCGGTTGAAGTGTATCAAAATCAAGCGGCACATCGTTGATGGAGGCGGGAAGGAGGCCCGATGATGGTCCACCCGGTTGATAGGCTTTGAACTCATGGCCGTCTAACATGCCGCCACAAGCTTCAATGATATCTGTGATGGTGGAACCTGCAGGAAGAAGCTTCACGCCCGGTTTTTTTACACGGCCTGAGACCGAATAAGAGCGCAGACCTTTGCGGCCATTTAATTCTGTAGAAGACAGAACTTGTGGTCCTTCACGGCAAATTTTAGCAATCCAATGCAATGTCTCAATGTTGTGAACCAGTGTCGGTCGATTAAAGATGCCAACTTGCGCCACAAAGGGGGGGCGATGACGGGGAATGCCTCGTTTCCCTTCAATCGATTCTATCATTGCGCTTTCTTCGCCACAGATATAAGCGCCTGCACCACGACGAAGGTCGATATAACCCTCAGGAGCAATACCAGCGGCTTCCAAAGCTTTGATTTCAGTTGCTAGTATTTCAAGCACGGCAGGATATTCATCGCGCATATAGATAAAGCAGGTTTCAGCCTCAATTGCCCAAGCGGCAATGAGCATGCCTTCAAGGAAAAGATGTGGGGTGCGTTCTAGATAATAGCGGTCTTTGAAAGTCCCCGGTTCACCTTCATCGCCGTTGACCGCCAAATAGCGGGGCCCGGGTTCTGCACGCACGAATGACCATTTTTTGCCGGATGGAAAGCCAGCACCACCAAGCCCGCGAAGGCCAGAGGAGAGAATGGTTTCTTGCAGTTGGTCTGGTGTTTGATCACCAGATCTGAGCGTTTCAAGAGCCTGATAGCCGCCATCAGCTTTATAGGCGTTCAATGTCTCATAAGCGGGTATTTTATGATGTGTATCACCGGCATTTACCGCAGTTTCGACTTTTTCAACAGTAGCGTGGTCGATGTGGTTATGACCCAGTTCAAGGGTTGGCGCCGTGTCACAACGGCCCATGCAAGGCGCACGAAGAACGCGTACGTTACCGCCGCCGCCATATTTATCGCCAAGGTCTTTTAAAAGCTCTTGAGCGCCTGCCAATTCACAAGAAAGACTGTCGCATACTCGAATGGTGATGTCGGGCGGCGTTTGTTCGCCTTCTTTGACCACATCAAAGTGAGCGTAGAAAGTTGCCACTTCATAGACTTCTGCCTGTGCAAGGCGCATTTCTTCGGCAAGTGCGCGAAGATGCTCGGCAGATAGGCACTTATATTTATCCTGTATGAGATGCATATGCTCGATTAGTAGATCGCGTCGACGCGGTTTGTCACCTAGGAGATCACGCACTTCTGTGAGAGCTTTATCATCAAGTTGACGGCCTTTTGGTGTTTTTCGGCCTTTGCCCGTGCCGTCTTTCCAGACACCTTGCCTGTTTTCAACTTTCTTGAGCATGCGTAATTCTCCCGTTAAGAGAGAAGAATCTAGTCAAAGCAAGGAATCACATCAAATTCAAAGATGCAATGGCGTGATAGCTTATAGTTATCGTGAAATAGCCGCTAAGGTGTCCATCAATACTTTATGTGAAGGGGGAGCTGGTTCGCGCTTGGGCAATAAAAGTCCAATTTCACGTTCAACGACAGGGTCTGTCATTTTTAGCGCAATGACTTTGTCGCTTAATGGCAAGACATCGACTAGGGCTTTTGGGATAATTGTCGCAGCGACACTTGCCTCGACTTGAGCCAGTGAGATCATCAGCGCATTTGTTTCCATAAGAGGTTCAATGCTTATACCAATTTGAGTGAATATTTCTTCAATGATACGGCGATTACGCATGGTGCGCGATAAAAGGCATAAAGGCAGTTCTGCGGCGTCATGCCATGTAATTGTCTGTTTCTGGTTCTTGAGCAGTTTCTTTGGCGCCAACAGATAATATTGTTCATTATATAAATGAGTAACTTCCAGTGAGGAGCCAAGTCCGTCCTCGATATAGGAAATGCCCGCGCCAAACGAGAAATTTTCCAAGCCACGTTTTATCTCTATTGATGTTGCCGAGCTAATCTCAATACGCAATTGAGGGTGCTTTTGTTGGATGATCATCGGGATTTGTCCCGCAATGGGCAGAGCCGTTGGTATCACGCCAATGCTAAGATTACCCTCAAGCTCTTTGGTTGCGGATGTGAGTTCTTGTCGAAAGCCGTCTGCATCAAGCATTAATTTACGAGCCCATTTAAGAGCAATATCGCCTTCTGGTGTGAAACCCATAAACCGATTGCCGCGTTGTATGAGCGACGTGTCCAGTTCTAGTTCGAGGTTCCTTATGCGCGCAGAAAAAGCGGGTTGTGATATGCCGCATTGTGCCGCCGCACGCGCAAAATGCCTATGGTGATCAAGGGCGATTAGCAGTTCCATATCTCGAAGATCAAACACGGCTTAAATCCACATTATGGTGCAACGATCACCAGTTTTTGCAGGTTCTTCAAAAGAGTCACGCAAGACGAGACAGTTGGATTTTGCTAAGACTGATAAAATCGAACTATCTTGCTGCGCAAAAGTATCAACCACCCATTTCCCGTCCACTTTAGCAGCAAATGCGCGCAAATAGGCGGGGCGTTGTGAGTTTTTAGGAATTGGGGTGCCAACAAGGGCTGTATCAAGATCATAGGCTGGATCGCGCCCCTGCATGGCAAGCAAGAGCGGGCGCAAAAACAACAGGCTACAGACAAGAGAGGAAACAGGATTGCCCGGCATGCCGAGCATGCGCATGTTGTCTAATTTGCCAAACATGAAAGGCTTGCCTGGACGCATAGCGATTTTCCAAAAATCGAGTGTCACGCCTTTTTTCGCTAATGCGGGTTTGATGAGGTCGTGATCACCCACGGATGCGCCGCCAAGTGTGACGAGAACATCGCATTTCGCGCTTTGGGCGCGATCAAAGGCATTGACGATATCTGATGTTGTGTCCCGTGCAATGCCAAGGTCTATCACTTCACCGCCTGCTGCTCGCACGAGGCTGGCAACACCAAAAGCGTTTGACGCAATAATTTGATCATCATTGGGAACTTCACCGGGCAGGACCAATTCATCACCGTTTGACATGATACCAATGATTGGCTTTTTGTGAACCGGCAGGGTCGGGTGGTTCATGGCGGCTGCAATGGATATTGATTGAAAGTTTAAGATGGTGCCAGCGCTGATCAGTTCTTCATTTTCGGCAAAATCCATTCCTGCTGGGCGAACATAAAGACCACATTTTGGTATCTCGCGCGGTATGATCGTATCGCCATCGCGCTCTGCATCTTCCTGTATTAAGATGGTATCTGCGCCATCGGGCAGGGGCGCGCCGGTGAATATTCTTACAGCACTGCCAGCTTGAAACGTGCCGGAAAATCGGTGTCCTGCAGCAGATTCACCTATGACTTCAAGTGATTTTCCAAGCACCAAATCCGCATGGCGCACGGCATAGCCGTCCATGGCGGAAGCTGCAAAGGGTGGCTGTGTGCGTGTGGCAGCAACATTTGTCGCGAGCGTATAGCCATCGGCTTCATGAAGCGGCACATGTATAGTTTGAGTTTTTGGTGCATCTTCTAAGACACGGGTGAGAGCTTCATGGACCGGCAGCAGCATGATTTACGCCTTAAAGTCGCCAGAGACACCACCGCTTTTTTCAATTAAACGAATGCCGGTGAGGGTCATGGTGCGGTCAACTGCTTTTGCCATATCATAGATCGTCAGACAGGCAATGGAGGCAGCGGTAAGTGCTTCCATTTCAACGCCTGTTTGACCTGTACATTTTGCCATACTCTCTACTCGTAAGCCGGGCAAGCTTTCATCTGGTGTGATATCAACGCTTACTTTGGTGAGCGCCAAGGGATGACAAAGCGGGATCAAATCAGATGTGCGCTTTGCGCCCATAATACCTGCTAGCCGTGCAGTGCCTATAACATCACCCTTTTTTGCGTCGCCTTTTATAATCATTGCTAATGTCTCAGGCTTCATTATCACGGCACCTTCAACGCGAGCTATGCGTGTGGTCACTTCTTTGTTGCCAACATCAACCATATTGGCTGTGCCATCACTGTCGATGTGAGTGAGAGTATCGGTTTCCCTCGCCATCACGCTGCTCCTTCTTTGCGTTCAAGTATAATACGAGTGGCGGCTGCCACATCATCTTGCCGCATTAAGCTCTCGCCGACCAGATAGGTTGTGATGCCAATGGCTTCCAGCCGTGCTGTGTCTTCGCTTGTAAATATACCGCTTTCTCCCACAAGAAGCCGGTCGCTTGGTACTTGTGGTGCCAAGGCTTCAGATGTGGCTAATGTCACATCAAATGTTTTGAGATTGCGATTGTTAATACCAAGAAGCCGTGAGGTGAGTTTAAGCGCGCGCTCTAGTTCTTCGGCATTATGCACTTCCAATAGAACATCCATACCAAGCTCAAAAGCGGTCTCTTCAAGCGCTTTGGCTTCATCATCTGTGACTGAGGCCAAAATGATCAAAATACAATCAGCCCCCCAAGAACGAGCCTCATAGACTTGATAAGGTTCATAGAGAAAGTCTTTGCGAAGGGCAGGCAGATCACAGGCTTCACGTGCTGCTATCAGATAGTCGGGCTTCCCTTGAAAAGAAGGACCATCAGTGAGAACAGAAAGACAAGTCGCCCCGCCAGCTGCATAAGCACGAGCATGGTCTGCTGGATCAAAGTTTTTACGGATGAGACCTTTCGATGGACTGGCTTTTTTGATTTCTGCAATCAAACCATAGTCACCAGCAGCCTTCTTGATTTCAAGCGCTTTGAGAAAACCGCGAGGGGGAGATTGATCTGCCGCGCGCGCTTTTAACTCATCAAGTGAGACCACATTTTTTGCGGCGGCGACTTCTTGGCGTTTATAAAGCTCAATCTTTTTGAGAATATCACTCATTTGGTGTTTGATACCTCAACGAGTTTATCGAGGGCATTGAGTGCTTTGCCTGATGAAATGCTGGTTCTTGCTAGTGCAATACCGTCTGCCAATGTATCTGCTTTTCGGGCAACTACGAACCCTGCGCCAGCATTGAGTAAGACTGTGTCTGTATGCGCGCTTACCTCGCCACCTAATACAGCGCGAAGAGCTGCGGCGTTTTCCACGGCATCCCCGCCTTTGATGGCTGATAGGGGTTCGCTTTTGATGCCTACATCTTCTGGTTTTACTGTCATTTGACTGATATTATTGTCTTTTAGGGCAACAATATGTGTGGGACCTGAAATAGATATTTCATCCAGATTGCCGTCGCCATGCACGAGCCATATGTCGGTTGAGCCGAGAGATTTTAATGTTTCAGCCATCGGCATGAGCCAGTCTTTTGAAAAAACCCCTATCATCTGTCGCTTAACGCTGGCAGGACTGGACATTGGACCAAGCAGATTGAAAATTGTGCGTGTGCCAAGTTCAACGCGTGTAGGGCCTACAAAGCGCATGGCAGCGTGGTGGTTTGGGGCAAACATGAAACCAATACCGGCCTCATGAATACATTTTGTGATGGTTGCCGCATCGATATCAAGATTGATTCCAAGAGCCGACAAAACATCGCCTGCGCCGGATTTAGAGGACATGGCACGGTTGCCGTGTTTAGCAACGGGAACACCGCCGCCAGCCAGTACGAAAGCTGAGCAAGTTGAAATGTTATAGGTGCCGGAGCCGTCGCCGCCCGTGCCGACGATATCAACTGCCTCTTTTGGTGCCGCTACCGGCGTCATTTTAGAGCGCATCGTGCTTACCGCACCGATTAGCTCGTCAACCGTCTCACCGCGCACCCGCAGCCCCATTAGAAAGCCGCCGATTTGTGATGGTGTTGCATCACCTGACATGATGGTTTCAAAAGCGCTTGAGGCTTCTTCCCGATTCAGGCTTTCACCGTTTGCCACTTTGGCAATCAATGGTTTGATGTCAGGCATCTCAGTATCCTCAAAATAAGTCAGGTGTTCTTTTTCGCAATATCCAAGAAATTACGCAATATATGATGTCCATGTTCAGAGGCAATGCTTTCAGGGTGAAACTGAACGCCGTGGACTGGGTGCGTTTTATGCATGGCGCCCATGATTGTACCGTCTTTAGCCGTTGCGGTTATTTCAAGGCTGTCAGGAAGACTGTCTTCTTTGAGTGTTAGCGAGTGATAGCGGGTCACATTGATTGGACCGTTGAGACCAGCAAATACACCTTTTGCGTTATGATTTATCTCGCTCACTTTGCCATGCATCAAGCTTTTGGCACGCACCACTTTTGCGCCGTAAGCCTGACCGATTGCTTGATGACCGAGGCAAACACCGAGGATGGGTACTCTTCCATCAGCTTGTTTGAGCAAATCAAGACAGATACCCGCCTCATTTGGCGAGCAGGGGCCGGGAGAGAGGATGATACCTTCCGGTTTTAAATTCAAAACCTCTTCGGCTGTGATTTTATCATTTCGGTGGACGACCAGTTCGGCACCTAGTTCACCTAAATAATGGACTAGATTATAGGTGAAACTATCATAATTATCGATGACAATAAAACTCATGACTATTGCCCCCGTCCGACTTGGTTTGCAAAGCGCACAGCTTCTTCTGCTGCTTTAAAGAGTGCTTTGGCTTTGTTGACGCACTCTTGATACTCGCTCTCTGGCACGGAATCTGCCACAATACCAGCGCCTGCCTGCACATACATCTTATTATCTTTGATGATTGATGTGCGCAGGACAATACATGTATCCATGTCGCCGTCAGCGGTGAAATAACCAACACAGCCTGCATAAATACCGCGCTTTTCGTGTTCCAACTCGTCAATAATTTCCATTGCTCGCACCTTGGGTGCACCCGAAACTGTGCCCGCAGGAAAGCCTGCGCATAATGCGCTGATCATATCGTGGTTGGCATCGTCAAGCTCGCCAGTCACATTTGAGACGATGTGCATGACATGGCTGTAGTACTCGAGAAAGAATTGGTCTGTCACGTTGACGGTGCCGATTTTTGCTACACGGCCGACATCATTGCGACCAAGGTCGAGAAGCATAAGATGCTCAGCACATTCTTTCGGGTCAGCTAAAAGATCGGCTGCATTGGCTTTGTCTTCGGCCTCTGTTGCTCCACGAGGTCTTGTTCCGGCTATAGGGCGCATGGTGACTTCGCCATCACGCACCCGCACTAAAATTTCAGGGCTAGAACCGGCAACACAAAAGCCTGCAAATTTCAAAAAGAATAAGTAAGGAGCAGGGTTGGTTCGTCTGAGTGCACGATAAAGCGCGAACGGTGGTAATGTGAATTCGGCCTCAAAGCGCTGGGCGAGGACGACCTGAAAAATATCACCCGCCGCAACATAGTCTTTCGCCTTGGCAACCATATCTAGATAGTCGGCTTTTGACGTGTTTGAGGAAATTTCAATATTAAAATCTGACGCAATGTCATGTGCTTTTTTATCGATTGGATTGTCTAGCTGATCCATAACGCTGGTTAATCGATCAAGTGCGCGAGTATAGGCTTTCTCAGCACTCAAAGTGCTATTGGGCCGTACTGGTGTAACAATAATGATTTCGTCTTTAACACTGTCAAAAATAACAATGACCGTAGGGCGGATCATAAGAGCGTCCGGCACGCCGATGGGGTCAGGGTTGATGTCTGGTAAATGTTCGATAAGGCGGATTGTGTCATAGCCCAGATAGCCGAACACACCCGCAGCCATTGGGGGCAGGCCTTCCGGTAGGGCAATATTTGATGAAGCAATCAACGCACGAAGAGCATCCAATGTTGGTTCACTACAAGGCTCAAAGGTGTCTGGTGATGTTATTGCTTTATTGTTGATTTCAGCTTCATTGCCATGAGCACGAAAGACAACATCAGGATCAAGCCCAATAATTGAATAGCGTGCCCGTGCAGCACCGCCTTCGACGGATTCGAGCAAAAAACAATTTTCACGCTCCGCTGAAAGTTTCAGCATAGCAGAAACCGGTGTTTCAAGATCACCTACTTGACGCGTGAACACCACTTGAGGCTCACCCGCGTCATATTGGGCGACGAATAGGCTGCGTTCAGGTTCAAACATGAGCTTTAGTAATTGCCACCGTGTCCACCATAACCGTGCTGAGCGTCAAGGTCTGTGGCATATTCAAGAGCTTCAGCATTGATTGTTGATCCTTCACGATCACGCACGTAACCAATATATGTGGCAAGCACATCGTTTTGTACGGCGCTTGTAATATTGTTTGTAAGATCCTCATTGCGTTCGCTTGATCCGCTGGCAATGTCGGTCACTTTGATGACAAAGGCTTGGTTGCTGCGTTCACCGGGTGCGCTGGTGATATAACCTTTCGCGCCATTGAAGAGTAGGCCAACAGCGGCTTCGCTTAAGCCATCAACGGGTGCATTGCGTTTGATGCCGCTCACAGTCGTTACTTTACGCCCCATCTCTTCTTCAAGCTTAGCGATCGTTTTACCACCGTTGAGGGCGTCAACGATTGCATCAGCGCGTGCTGCGATCTCGTTCGTTGTTTCTGCTGTAATCCAGTCTTGGCGCGCACGCTCTTTTACTTCTTCAAGCGTGCGGTCGCGTGCTGCTTTGATGTCTGTGACTTCAAACCATATAAAGCCATCACGACCCACTTCAATGACGTCATTTTCAATGCCTACATCACTTTGGAACGCTTCGCTCAAAAGTTGTTCGCGACCAGGTATTGTCGATGAAACTTGGCCAGTTGCTTTCAGCTCGCCTGATTGAGCGACATCTTGCAATTTTGAAAGTTTAAGAGAGTACTTAGCCGCGATCTCGGAGAATGTGCTGCCAGCTGCGCGCGCGTCTTCCACTTGATCGAGTTTTTCCAAAAGAACACGGTTGTCTTTCTCTGCAGCCATTTCGCTTTTGATTGATGTGACGAGAGATTCAAATGTTTGGGTTGAACCACCTTCGATATCATCAACAATGATAATCATTTTACCAAAGTCACCGTCAATCACGCCACTTGGCTTTTTAGCTTCCAGCGCAAAGGCCGCATCGGCGAGTTTTTTATCAAGGATAGCATTTTTTGAAAGAACACCTAGGAAGACATCGGCTGCCGTTAATTCAAGTTCCATCAGTAAGGTATCAAAGCTTATGCCGCCTTTTAATTTTGTTTCCGCATCGCGCGCTTTAGCTTCTGTATCGAAGTTGATACGACGAATGTTGCGTTTTTCGGTTTTGGTGAAACGTTCTTTGTTGGCGTTATAATACACACGCGCATCTGCATCACTTATACCGTCTGCTCCACCTAGATCAGATAATTGTACTGAGATATAATCAATGGAGCGGTATTCCGGTGCGCGGTATGTGCTTTTATTGCTGTCGAAATATGCTTGGAGCGTTTCGTCGTCTGGTGAAGGGATGGCTGTGATGTCACGCACATCAATTTCCAAATAATCGACTGTGCGTTCCTCATTCATGTGGGCTGCAGCCGCTGCTAGTAACGCGTCTGGTATGGCTACGTCACCAATCAAGGTGTTGACCACTTGTTGTCTCGTGTAGGCTTTCTTTTGTTCCTGTAAAAACGCTTTTTCGCTCAAACCTGAACCAACAACAAGTTGTTGATAGCGATAGCCGTCGAATGAGCCATTGGCATTTAAAAATGCGGGATCTGTTAGTATTTCTTCTGCGACTTTATCATCAGACACGCCAAGCTTGAGTGCCGCTGCTCTATCATCGAGTGTTGCCTGATTGACCATGCGGGCAAGTATCTGGCGATCAAGGCCAAACTGACGCGCTTGCGTGGATGTTATTCGTTGACCAAATTGACGGCCAACGCGATCTATTTCGGCAAGGTACTCACGTTGGAAATCTGACGTGCTGATTTTTGTTGATCCAACGGAACCAATAGTGCCACTGGCAAAATTAAGAGCGGCACCAGAAACGCCCCAAACGGCAAAACTTGCAATGAGTAAACCTAGCAAAATTTTTGCAACAATTGTTCCAGAAGCGCCTTTTAGAAAAGTGAGCATTGATAAAGGACCTTTATGAGCCGTTGATTAGATATAATAACATATGTGGCTGTGGCTTACGCTGCAAGCTGAAAGACGTCAATATCATGCATAATATTGTGAGTGTTCTATATAATGATACACTTGTAACCTTTGATTGTTCTGTTAAAACACGCTCAAAGTTTTAAGAAGAATTGAGGATTTAAAAAGATGGCGATTAAACCACTGGTAGCAGGCAATTGGAAAATGAATGGCTTATCCAGCGCTCTTGCTGAGTTTGTGCACATGAAAAAAGCCTACAATACAGACTTGAGTGCTGCTGTGGATTTGATGATATGCCCTCCCGCAACTTTGGTTCATTCCTTAGCCAATGATCGCGATAATATGCTGGTTGGAGCGCAAGATTGTCATATGGAAGTCAGTGGTGCTCATACTGGTGATTTATCGGCTGAAATGCTTGTAGATAGTGGCGCAAGCGCCATAATCGTTGGCCATTCCGAACGTCGCGCTGACCACGGTGAAACAAACGACACGGTTCATGCAAAAGCCTTGGCTGCAAAACGGGCAGGGGCGGTTGCTATCATATGTGTAGGAGAAACAAAGGATGAGCGGGAGGCTGGTAATGCCATTTCAGTTGTTTTGTCCCAACTCCAAGGATCCACACCAGCTGATGCAACAGCTGCTGATGTTGTGATTGCTTATGAGCCTGTTTGGGCCATAGGAACAGGATTGGTTCCAACAGCTGATGATATCGCTGAAATGCACGCTGCGATTCGCAAGGCTCTCAATGAGCGGTTCAATGCTCAAGGCGATGCGATGCGTATTCTTTATGGCGGTTCCGTCAAGCCATCTAATGCCGGTGAGCTTATGAATATTGATAATGTGAACGGCGCTCTTGTGGGCGGCGCAAGCCTCAAGTCAGCGGACTTTTTGGGGATTGCTGAGGTCTACAGAGGTAATTGAAGTGCGAATGGGACTGGCTTTTCATGGCCAAGTCTTGTAAGGCAGCAAAAGAAAGCCCATTTGTTGGGTACTTAATTGTAAGAAAGTAAGCCATATGGAAACGGTATTAATCGTTATTCACTTAATTATTGTCCTAGTGATGGCTGTCGTCATTTTGTTGCAACGTTCTGAGGGCGGAGCTCTTGGTATTGGCGGCGGCGGCGGCGGCATGATGTCCTCACGCGGGACAGGCAATTTGCTGACAAAAACAACAGCTATTTTGGCCGCTGGCTTCTTTATTACATCCATTACATTGACCATTTTAGGTAATTTAGACTCTGGGTCGTCACTTTTGGATCGTGTGCCTGGTGCTGAAAATGGTGGCATACAACCGCTTTCGCCACTGACGCCGATTGAGCCTGTAGTGCCGAGTACTGGACCACAAGTGCCAACAGCTGAATAAATTGGCAGTCTATATATTTACAACTAAAACAATACATTAAGTGATTTTCTCGTGATTTATTCCATTCTATATGGATTTCTCACGGGGAAAGTTTTGGAAAAGTGCATTTAGCATTTGGAATTCAAGATTAGGACGCTATTCTGCACGCCCATGGCACGGTATATTTTCATCACTGGTGGCGTGGTTTCCTCGCTTGGAAAAGGTCTCGCTTCGGCAGCACTTGGTGCTGCCCTTCAAGCGCGAGGTTATAAAGTTCGCCTTCGCAAACTCGATCCCTATTTAAACGTTGACCCGGGCACAATGAGCCCCACACAGCATGGTGAGGTTTTTGTTACCGATGACGGCGCGGAAACTGATCTTGATCTTGGTCACTATGAGCGCTTCACCGGACGCGCTGCCAATAAAACAGACAACATTACCACTGGTAAAATCTATCAAAGCATTATTTCCAAGGAGCGCCGAGGTGAATATCTTGGTGCGACTGTTCAAGTCATTCCTCATGTTACGGATTCGATTAAAGACTTTGTTCTTGATGGTAACGAAGATTATGACTTCGTTTTATGCGAAATTGGTGGAACTGTTGGTGATATTGAGGCTTTGCCGTTTTTTGAAGCGATACGACAACTCGGCAATGAATTAGACCGTGGGCAAGCAATTTACATTCACCTGACCTTGATGCCTTATATTAGCAGTGCGGGTGAACTTAAAACAAAACCAACCCAGCATTCGGTAAAAGAATTACGCTCGATTGGTGTGCAGCCTGATATTTTAATGGTTCGGTGTGATCGCGAAATTCCTAAAAGCCAATGTCGGAAACTAGCTCAGTTTTGTAATGTTCGTGAATCGGCTGTTATACCCGCACTAAATGCTCTCAGTATCTATGATGTACCCATTGCCTATCATGATGTGGGTCTTGATCGGGAGGTATTGAATGCTTTTGGTATTACCGATGCACCTGAGCCTGACTTTACGCCATGGCGTGATATTTCCCATATTCTGCATAACCCTGAAGGTGAAGTGACAATCGCGATTGTTGGCAAATATGTGGATTTGCATGATGCCTATAAATCTCTCATCGAAGCACTGACCCATGGTGGGATTGCTAATAAGGCGCGCGTTAAAATTGAGTGGATTGCCTCAGAAGTTTTTGAGCAAGAAGATCCAACGCCTTATCTCCATCAGGTCAATGGTATTTTGGTGCCGGGTGGATTTGGTGAACGCGGTGCTGAAGGAAAAATCAAAGCCATCCAATATGCGCGCGAGCACAATGTTCCTTATTTCGGTATATGCTTTGGTATGCAAATGGCCGTGTTGGAAAGCGCGCGCAATCTGGCAGGGATTACAGACGCTACATCTTCTGAATTCGGCGAAGGCGGCAAACCGATTGTTGGCCTGATGAAAGAATGGGTGCGTGGTAATATGCTTGAAAAACGCGCTTCTCAGGGGGACATGGGCGGTACATTGCGACTAGGCGCTTATCCAGCATCTCTTGGTGAAGGCAGTCAGATTGCAAAAATCTATGGTGATACGACAATTTCAGAACGCCATCGCCATCGTTATGAGGTGAATGTAGCTTATCGGGAAACACTGGAAGATACGGGTCTAATCTTTGCCGGTATGTCGCCTGATGGCATTTTGCCAGAAACCGTGGAACGCACCGATCATCCGTGGTTTGTTGGTGTTCAATATCATCCTGAATTGAAAAGCCGTCCGCTAGAGCCGCATCCATTATTTTCATCCTTCATATCCGCAGCACTCGACCAAAGCCGACTTGTTTAATAACGTGATGCCTCATCTGTTGATGTTATTATCGCGACAGGTAAAATTATAAGTATCAAAAATTAGGTGCGCCGAATGAGTAATAAACCAAATGCAAAAGTAAGCACCTTGAGAGGTGCCGTTACTTTCGACAATCAGGCGCCTTTTGTTCTGATATCTGGTCCCTGTCAGATGGAAACTCGCATTCATGCTCTGATGATGGCTGAAGCCTTGAAGGAAATTGCTGATAAGCTTGGTGTCCCTTATGTCTTTAAAGCTTCATTTGATAAAGCAAACCGTACCAGCTTGAGCGGCAAGCGTGGCATTGGGCTTGAAAATGCAATCCCTGTATTCGATGAAATTCGCGACCGTTTTGGGATTCCTGTTCTCACCGACGTCCACACAGAAGAACAATGCGCGGCCCTTGATGGTCACGTTGATATTTTGCAAATTCCGGCCTTTTTGTGCCGCCAGACTGATTTGCTGATTGCGGCGGCAAATACATCCTGCATCGTGAACATTAAAAAGGGGCAGTTTCTTGCGCCTTGGGACATGACAAATGTATTGGCTAAAGTCACCGAAAGCGGCAATCAAAATGTATTGCTGACTGATCGCGGAACAAGCTTTGGTTATAATACGCTCGTGTCTGATTTTCGTGGGTTACCAACTATGGCGGCAAGTGGTGCGCCGGTTGTCTATGATGCAACACATTCAGTGCAGCAGCCTGGTGGCCTAGGTGGCGCCTCAGGGGGGCAACGTGAATTTGTACCGGTATTAGCGCGTGCAGCCGTTGCTGTGGGTGTCGCAGGTCTGTTTATGGAATGTCATCAAGACCCCGATAATGCACCATCTGATGGCCCAGTTATGGTGCCTTTGGCAGAAATGGAACGCCTGCTAGTTAGTCTTGTGGCACTTGATAAATCAGCGAAAGAGAACCAATTCTCTTTCGCTTGATTGCTTAGCTAAACGAGTTGATTAGCGTTTCCGCTTATCATTCTTAGAGGCAACTTTTCTCGCTTGTCTCTTTTTTGCCTGTCTCTCTTCGAACTGTCTATTTTGTTCTTCAGCTATTGCGGCATTTAGAGCTGTAGTGCTTGGGTCTTCACCGCCACCAGCCGTGGCAAAAGTAATGCCGGTTAAGCCTATGGCAAATACGAGGCTTGCAGTTGAAATTATGTTGAATGCTATTTTTTTCATGGTCTGGCGTCCTTTGAAAATTTAAACCACACGTCGAATGTCCAAGATTGATCGGGTCGTTTCATAGGTTTAAACTAAGGAGTGGCCGATTGTCATACCAATCATATGAGGTAATAATTACGTGAATTTGTTGCCAAACGCTCCAAAAATTAGGCCGGATGCGGCCGAATTTCAAAATACAACTTTTCATTTTTCCCCTCATGGGATAGGACCTTCGTATTAGTTTACCCCTATTGCTACAGGAAAATTGAATGACTGCTATTATTGATATTACTGCCCGCCAAATTTTTGACAGCCGTGGAAACCCTACTGTTGAAGTCGATGTGACACTGGAAGATGGGTCAATGGGCCGTGCTGCTGTACCTTCTGGTGCATCTACTGGCGTTCACGAGGCCGTTGAGCTACGAGATGGCGGCGATCAATATATGGGCAAAGGTGTGTCTAAGGCTGTTGAAGCTGTGAACACGGAGATTTTTCAATTGCTCAGTGGTCTTGATGCAGAAGATCAACTCCAGATCGATCAAGCGATGATTGAGCTTGATGGAACACCGAATAAATCTCGCTTAGGTGCTAATGCGATTTTGGGTGTATCATTGGCAAATGCAAAGGCCGCAGCAGAAGCTGCTGCTTTACCGCTTTACCGCTATATTGGTGGAACGCAATCGCATGTGATGCCGGTGCCGATGATGAATATCATCAATGGTGGTGAGCACGCAGACAATCCAATTGATATTCAAGAGTTTATGATTATGCCGGTTAAGGCCGCATCCATTGCGGATGCTGTTCGTATTGGCTCTGAAATCTTCCACACGTTGAAGAAAGCGTTATCAGCTGCTGATCATAACACCAATGTTGGTGATGAAGGTGGCTTTGCTCCTAATATTGGCTCCACAAATGAGGCGCTCGATTTCATTATGAAATCTATTGAAGCTGCAGGATATAAGCCAGGCGAAGAAGTTTGTCTCGCGCTTGATTGTGCATCTAGCGAATTTTATAAAGATGGAAAATATGTACTTGCAGGCGAGGGCAAAACGCTTTCATCTGATGAAATGGCGCATTATCTGGCAGACTTGGTTGCGCGCTATCCAATTATCTCAATTGAAGATGGTATGGACGAAGACGACTGGGATGGTTGGAAAACATTGACTGATTTGGTTGGTGATAAATGCCAACTTGTGGGGGACGATTTGTTTGTAACTAACTCAGTGCGCTTGCGTGAGGGTATCGCTAAAGGTTGTGCTAATTCCATCCTTGTGAAGGTCAATCAGATTGGCACTTTGTCTGAAACACTGGATGCCGTTGAGACAGCGCATAGGGCAGGGTTCACGGCTGTGATGTCGCATCGCTCTGGAGAAACCGAAGACAGCACGATTGCTGATTTGGCTGTTGCTACGAACTGCGGACAAATTAAAACAGGCTCTCTGGCGCGCTCTGACAGAATGGCAAAGTACAACCAGCTTATCCGTATCGAAGAAGAGCTGGGGACGCAGGCCGCTTATCTTGGACGTGACGCGCTTAAAATCTAAATGTTGGCCTGCAACAATTGCATGCTTGTGTGTTCACATTAAAAGCATAAATATCGAATTATGTGGCGGCGCTTTCAAGCGCCGCTTTTTTTCATTACTGATTCGAAAAATAACAAATGGAAACTATTTCTTAATGTGGGTGAAGGATAATTAAGGCTTGTTTTGAGTAAAGTGTAACGGTGTATTCAATGGCCACCCGCCAGAGAAAAAAATCTTTCATAAATCGTCTATTACTACCCGTATTCACAATAGCGTTTTTAGGCTATTTTGGATTCCATGCCTTTCATGGTTCTTATGGATTGATAGCCTATTGGTCTATTCGTAGTGATATTAATACGCTAGAAGCGAAACTATTTGATACACGAGAAGAGCGTAAGGCCTTAGAGCGACGTACGACGCTCTTGGCGCATGGCAGTCCTGACCGTGAGACAGTAGATGAATTAGCGCGCGCTAAATTGAATGTTATTCATCCTAATGAGGTTGTTTACCTTTTGAATTAAAATTAATCACTATATTGTAAATTTATTTAATTTGCTTATATTTGGTTTATTATGTGATAGTTCATCAATAATAGTTATTTAGCTCATAAAAAAAACCATTTATATTTGTTCCGCGCTTTTAAAATATCTGATACATTGCAACAATAGGTTCCAAACGGGAGGCACTATGGCAGCCGCTGCTAAGAAAACCACGAGTCGATCTAAGGCGAAGTCAAATATAGACTTTACTGAAGAGCAAGATGTACAAGCGTATAAGGATATGCTCCTTATTCGCCGCTTTGAAGAAAAAGCGGGGCAGCTTTATGGCATGGGCGTTATTGGTGGTTTTTGCCATCTTTATATAGGCCAAGAAGCCGTGGTTACTGGCATGCAGATGTGCATTAATGAAGGCGAAGATCAGGTTCTAACAAGTTATCGCGATCATGGTCACATGTTGGCCTGTGGCATGGACCCCAAAGGTGTGATGGCTGAGTTGACCGGACGCATTAGCGGTTTGTCGAAAGGCAAGGGCGGATCAATGCATATGTTCTCTAGAGAAAAGCAATTTTTTGGCGGTCATGGCATCGTTGGTGCGCAGGTGCCAATTGGTGCAGGGCTTGCTTTTGCAAATAAATATCGGGGCAATGATAAAGTATCTCTCACCTATTTTGGTGATGGAGCTGCTAATCAGGGTCAAGTTTATGAAAGTTTCAATATGGCTTCCTTATGGAACTTGCCAGTTATTTTTGTTATTGAAAACAATCACTACGCTATGGGAACGTCTGTTTCACGGGCATCGGCACACACCGAATTTGCTGATCGAGGTGCTTCTTTCGGCATACCGGGTATCAAGGTGGATGGCATGGATGTACGCGAGGTGCATGCAGCAGGGCAAGACGCTGTTGCTCATTGTCGTTCGGGCAAGGGGCCGATGATATTGGAGATGAGTACGTATCGTTATCGCGGGCACTCAATGTCAGATCCGGCAAAATATCGCAGTAAAGACGAAGTTCAAAAAATGCGTTCAGATCACGACCCGATCGAACAGGTTAAAGAGCGTATTCTTGGCAATAAATGGGCCGATGAAGCAGGCTTGAAAGCAATTGACAAAGATGTGCGCGCGGTGGTGAATGAGGCTGCAGATTTTGCAACCAATGATGCTGAGCCACCTGTGTCAGAGCTTTATACAGATATTTTGATTTAAGGGGAGGCTGATCATGCCTATAGAAATTCTCATGCCTGCCCTGTCGCCAACAATGGAAGAGGGTACTCTTGCTAAATGGCTCGTCAAAGAGGGTGACACGGTTTCATCAGGTGATGTAATTGCTGAAATTGAAACCGACAAAGCGACCATGGAAGTGGAAGCTGTTGATGAGGGCACCGTTGGTAAGCTGCTTGTGGCAGAAGGCACAGAGGCCGTTAAAGTCAATGCGGTGATCGCTATTTTGGTTGAAGAAGGCGAAGATGCCAGCAATTTGAGCGCTTCAGAGCCTTCCGCAGCCGGTCCTGCTGCAGCGCCAAGTGAAGAACCAGCACAAGCGCCTGTTGCGGCCGCGCCGATTGTTGCAGAAGTTGCCAATGACCCAGACATACCAGCCGGTACGGAAATGGTTTCAACCACTGTGCGTGAAGCTTTGCGCGATGCTATGGCTGAAGAAATGCGCCGGGATGATGATGTTTTCGTTATGGGCGAAGAAGTGGCCGAATATCAGGGCGCTTATAAAATCACTCAAGGCTTGCTTGATGAATTTTCAGACCGTCGAGTCATTGATACACCGATTACTGAGCATGGTTTTGCTGGACTGGGTGTTGGTGCGGCCTTTGCGGGCTTGCGGCCAATCGTTGAGTTTATGACTTTCAATTTTGCCATGCAGGCAATGGACCATATAATCAATTCAGCGGCTAAAACTCTTTATATGTCGGGTGGTCAAATGGGTTGTCCGATTGTGTTTCGTGGTCCAAATGGTGCCGCTTCTCGCGTTGCCGCTCAGCACTCTCATTGTTATGCCGCTTGGTATAGCCAGGTGCCGGGTCTTAAAGTGGTCATGCCTTACAGCGCTGCAGACGCTAAAGGTCTCTTGAAGGCTGCAATCCGTGATCCAAACCCTGTTGTTTTCCTTGAAAACGAAGTCATTTACGGCCAGAGTTTTGATGTGCCTAAGATGGATGACTTTGTGTTGCCAATTGGCAAGGCTCGCATTCATAAAACGGGCGATGATGTGACGATTGTCTCGTTTGGTATTGGTATGAAATACGCGATTGAAGCGGCTGATATACTTGCTGGTGTTGGGGTGAGTGCTGAGGTTATTGATCTTCGCACAATTCGCCCGATGGATTTGCCTACGGTTATTGAATCGGTCAAAAAAACAGGCCGCTGTGTCACCGTGGAAGAAGGTTTCCCGCAGTCATCAGTCGGTTCTCATATTTCAAGCCAGATTATGCAGCAAGCTTTTGATTATCTGGATGCACCAGTGATTACCCTGTGCGGCAAAGATGTGCCGATGCCTTATGCGGCTAATTTAGAGAAACTTGCATTGATCACGACAGAGGAAGTGGTCGAGGCGGTGAAAGCTGTCACATATATGGGCTAAGAATATGATCAGATTGGACATTAAATCTGTGCGCTATGATCGCATGAATGACGGTGTTCAGTTTGATACAATGAGACGAGTAGGGCGTAGCCCGGGATTGATAATTGAAGTGAGCAAAGATGCTCTTGAAGATCATTTTCGGCGGCCCATGAATCAAGAGACTGCAATCGCGAAAGCGGTTGAAATACAAACGTTTATTCAACAGGCGGCCAACCGTATTCCAGCGGATGACGGTAAAGTCCGCCTCACAAAAGCCACGCTAAGCGGGCGGGACTGGGAGTAAAGAACCATGCCGATTGAAATTTTAATGCCCGCCCTTTCACCAACCATGGAGGAAGGCACACTTGCCAAATGGATGGTAAAAGAAGGGGATGCTGTTACATCTGGCGATGTTTTGGCGGAAATCGAAACCGATAAGGCGACGATGGAAGTTGAGGCCATCGATGAAGGTACTGTCGGCAAGATTATGGTGGCAGATGGCACTGAAGGCGTGAAGGTCAATGCTGTTATTGCTGTTCTTCTTGAAGATGGCGAAGATGCAAGTGCTATTGGATCATCACCCAAAGCTGCCGCTGCACCCGCAAGCGGCGCTCCTGCTGCCGCTGAGCCTGATGCCGCACCAGCTGCGGCTGCCACCCCCGCGCCAGCACCAGCACCAGCCGCACCAAAAGTAGATGGTGAGCGCATTTTCTCGTCACCTCTTGCGCGGCGTATTGCTGGACAAGAAGGTCTTGATCTTACAAAAATTACTGGCACGGGGCCTCGTGGTCGTATTGTGAAGCGGGATGTTGATGAAGCGCTTAAATCGGGCACAGCTAAGGCTGGTGCACCGGCGCCTGCTAAATCTGGTGCGAGCGCTATGCCAACTGGCATGTCTGATGAGGCGGTGCTCAAACTGTTTGAGGAAGGCTCTTATGATGTGGTTCCGCATGATGGTATGCGTAAGACAATTGCCAAGCGCCTCACAGAATCCACGCAAACAATACCGGGCTATTTCCTAAGTGTTGATTGCGAGCTGGACGCCTTGATGGCGGCGCGCAAGGAAATCAATCAAGCTGCACCGGTAAAAGACGATAAGCCTGCCTATAAAATCTCAGTGAATGATTTTATTATCAAAGCACTGGCGTTAGCTCTTAAAGCGGTACCTGAAGCAAATGCATCATGGACTGAAAGCGGCATGATTGTCCACAAACACGCAGATGTGGGTGTGGCTGTTGCTATTGATGGCGGTTTGATTACGCCGATTGTACGTGAAGCAGAGAACAAGTCTTTGTCTGTCATTTCAAATGCAGTCAAAGATATGGCTGGGCGCGCGAAATCCAAAAAGCTGGCACCCACAGAATATCAAGGTGGTACGACTGCTGTTTCTAATCTAGGTATGTTTGGTGTGAAAGAATTTACTTCCATCATCAATCCACCGCATGCGTCCATTGTGTCCATTGGTGCTGGTGACAAGCGTCCTGTTGTCAAGGATGGGGAGCTTAGTGTTGCCATGGTGATGACGGCAACATTCGCGTTTGATCACCGTGTTATTGATGGTGCTGTTGGTGCGCAATTGGCAGCTGCCTTTAAAAATTACATTCAAAACCCGATGAGTATGCTCGTTTGAAGGATGGCTGCTTAAGCCTGCTCAATCGATCCTTTTCGAATTAGGAGTTCGTCCCATGTCTCAATACGACGTTATTATTATCGGTGGAGGGCCAGGCGGATATGTCGCGGCTATCCGTTCTGCGCAACTAGGTTTGAAAACAGCCGTGGTTGAACGTGAGCACTTAGGCGGTATTTGCCTCAATTGGGGTTGTATCCCGACCAAAGCGCTTTTGCGATCAGCTGAAATTTTTCATTATATGCAGCACGCCGAAGATTATGGCCTAAGTGTCGATAAAGCCGGCTTTGACATAAGCAAAATTGTGGGGCGCTCGCGTGGTGTTTCAGCACAGTTGAATGGTGGCGTTGGTTTTCTTCTTAAGAAGAATAAAGTTGATGTGATTTGGGGCGAAGCTGAAATCATTAAAGCGGGTGAAATAAAAGTAACTGCCAGCCCAACGAAAAAAGCCGTTATGCCGCAGCATCCTGCTCCAAAAGGCACGAAGGGCGAAGGCACCTATAAAGCTAAGCATATTATCATCTCTACTGGCGCTCGGCCACGTGCTCTACCGGGCATTGAACCGGATGGCGATCTAATCTGGACCTACTTTGAGGCAATGGTGCCCAAGGATATGCCAAAGTCACTCGTTGTGATGGGCTCAGGTGCGATTGGTATTGAATTTGCCAGCTTCTTCAACACCATGGGCGCGGATGTGACTGTTGTTGAACTTATGCCACAAATTATGCCGGTGGAAGATGCAGAAATTTCTGCCATCGCGAGAAAACAGCTTGAAAAACAGGGCATGAAAATCATCACCGAGGCCAAAATCACCAAGGTGGAAAAAGGCAAAGGGCAGGTAACCGCCCATGTTGAGGGTAAAGATGGAAAAGTGACGCCAATTACTGCAGATAAAATGATTTCTGCGGTTGGTGTTCAAGGCAATATCGAAGGGCTTGGCCTTGAGAAACTCGGCATTAAAACGGACCGTGGCTGTGTCGTGATTGATGGCTATGGCAACACCAATGTTGCTGGCATTTACGCCATTGGCGATGTGGCTGGCCCGCCGATGCTTGCGCATAAAGCGGAACATGAGGGCGTGATCTGCGTTGAGAAAATTGCAGGCCTCGATGCGCATCCAATGGACAAAAAGAAAATTCCAGGCTGTACCTATTGCCATCCACAGGTGGCCAGTGTTGGCTTGACTGAAGCAAAAGCCAAGGAAGAAGGTTATAAAGTCAAAGTTGGCCGCTTCCCGTTTGCTGGAAACGGTAAGGCGGTTGCGCTTGGTGAACCTGATGGATTGGTGAAAACTATTTTTGACGAAAAAACAGGCCAATTGCTTGGCGCACACATGGTGGGCGCAGAAGTGACTGAGCTTATTCAGGGCTATGTGGTTGCTATGAATTTAGAGACCACCGAGGAAGACCTCATGCACACAGTCTTCCCACATCCAACTTTGTCAGAAATGATGCATGAAAGTGTGCTTGATGCATATGGGAAGGTTATCCATTCCTAGAATAAGCTTTGCCTAGGTAATCCGCTAGAATATTACGTATAAGGACCGGTGAGAAAAAATCAAAAGCGGGTAACGATGCGTCGTTAAGCGTGATGTGCATAACAAGTGTCAACCGACAGGGCTTGTGCAACAAGATGTCTTGGTATTCAATTATTCGCATCAGTGCTCGATATTGAATAATAAAGGATTTCACTGAAACAGGAGAAGTTTATGAGTTTTATATTTTGGATTATCATTGGTGGTGTTGCTGGTTGGATAGCTGAACGTGTTACAAACAGCGACCACGGTATTTTTACCAATATCATTGTTGGCATTATAGGTGCTTTTATAGGGGGTTGGGTCATCAATCTGCTGGGGCTTCAAATTGGTGGCGGTATTATTCCATCCTTAGTCACCGCTGTTGTTGGCGCTTTAATTCTGCTTTATGTCCTGAAGTATTTCAAAGGTCGCGGCTCGGAATAATATTGTGGTAACTTTACTCGACACAAAGCTGCGACCAAAAGATTTTGTGCGGCATCCGGAAAAAGCCAAACGTCCAGCGTCTCCACGCGTGGAGAAGCCATCTTGGATTCGTGTAAAGGCACCAGGGTCTAAAGCCTATAATGAGACGCGAGAAATCGTAAAAGAAAACAATCTTGTCACGGTTTGTGAAGAGGCAGGATGTCCTAATATTGGCGAATGTTGGGAAAAGAAGCACGCGACTATGATGATCATGGGTGAGATTTGCACCCGTGCTTGCGCCTTTTGTAATGTGCGTACCGGCATTCCTGATGCATTGGACGATAAAGAGCCTGAAAATGTCGCTATTGCCGTTAAAAAACTCGGCCTACTGCATGTGGTGATTACTTCGGTTGATCGTGATGATTTGAGCGACGGGGGCGCTGAGCATTTTGCGCGTGTTATCCGCGCAATCCGCGAGCATTCGCCAAGCACAACTATTGAGATTTTAACGCCAGATTTTCTGCGCAAAGAAGGTGCGCTTGAAGTTGTGGTGGCGGCCAAGCCTGATGTCTTTAATCACAACTTGGAAACTGTGCCCTCTAAATATCTCACAGTGCGTCCGGGTGCGCGTTATTTCCACTCGTTGCGGCTTTTGCAACGGGTCAAAGAGTTGGACCCTGAAATTTTCACCAAGTCCGGCATTATGGTAGGCTTTGGTGAAGCGCGAAACGAAGTGCTGCAATTGATGGATGATTTGCGCAGCGCTGATGTGGATTTCATTACAATTGGCCAATATTTGCAGCCTACACCACGCCATCATGAGCTTGTGCAATATGTCACGCCAGAAGAATTTAAGGCCTATGAAACAATTGCCTATACCAAGGGTTTCTTGATGGTTTCATCAAGCCCGCTCACACGTTCTTCTCATCATGCCGGTGAAGACTTTGCTCGTTTGAAAACCGCGCGGGCCAGCAAGCAGAGCTAATGCCTTCTTTCGAGACACACCATATTGTGCGCCATAGCATGGCGAATATGTTTGATCTGGTGGCGGACGTTGAGCAATACCCCAAATTTCTTCCCTTATGCGAAAGCCTAAACGTGCGCGGCCGCAAAACCATGCCTGATGGTCGTGAGGTGCTCGTCGCCGATATGACCGTGGCTTATAAATTGGTGCGGGAGACTTTTACCACCAAGGTGACTTTTGATCGGGAAGGCTCGAAAATTCTGGTTGAATATCTTGATGGGCCAGTGAGCGATCTTGAAAACCTATGGACGTTTAAGAAAATTGACGCAACGACCACGGAAGTCTTGTTTCATCTCACATATGAATTCAAAAGTCGGACATTTGCGGCCCTGATGGGGGCGGTTTTTGATCGTGCTTTTCGTAAATTTGCGGCAGCTTTTGAGGCGCGCGCTGATGAGGTTTATGGAGTGAGCTGAGCCGAGAGCATTTCTAATGCTTTGATAACGGTTTTTTGGCGCACTGCTTCGCGGCCAATGTCGCCAAATAGTTCTTTTGAGACGAAAGCCTCTCGCCCGCGCCTTTGGGCTGCGATATAGACAAGGCCGACGGGCTTCTCAACTGTGCCGCCACTGGGACCAGCAATACCGGTGACGGCAACTGCGACATCAGCGTTTGAATGTTTTAGGGCACCTGCGGTCATGGCTTGTGCAACAGGGTGGCTTACGGCGCCATGCTCCACTATGAGAGGTGTGGGCACGCCAAGCATCTCAGCTTTTGCTTCATTGGAATAGGTGACAAAGCCGCGATCTAGAACGCTAGACGAGCCGGCTATTTCTGTGAGCGCTGCTGCGATCAGTCCGCCGGTGCAGCTTTCAGCCGTCGCCACCATCATTTTATTCGCGTTAAAGCGTTCTATGACGGTTTGGGCGAGAGAATGCATGGTGGGCGAGGCCATCTTAGTCCTCAAACGGAATTTGTATGGTGGCTGTTGCCATGGCAGCAATGCCTTCTTCGCGCCCTGTAAAGCCCAGCCGTTCGGTTGTTGTTGCTTTAACCGCCACACGAGAGAGAGGTAGCGAACAAATTTCGGCGATTTGGGCGCGTATGGTATCGCGGTGCGGGCCAATTTTAGGGGCTTCACACATCAAGGTGAGGTCAAGGTGGACAATGCGCCCGCCGCGCGCTTTTACCCGTTCGCAGGCATGGATCAAGAACTGATCAGAAGCCGCGCCCTTCCATTGTGGATCGCTCGGCGGAAAATGACTGCCGATATCGCCGTCAGCTAACGCGCCGTAGATAGCATCTGTGATGGTATGCAAACCAACATCCGCATCAGAATGCCCTTTAAGTTTCTTTGTATGGGGTATTGAAACACCACCTAGTATGACTGCATTGCCTTCTTCAAAAGCGTGGACATCAAAGCCATTACCGACACGGGTTTCCATCATTACTGTCTCACTCATTCGTTTGTTGGCCTCATCTATATCGTCAGCGGTGGTTATTTTGACATTCTCTATATTACCTTCAACCACATGCACATCATTGCCTCGCCACTCCATAACAGCGCAATCATCGGTAAATTGGTCTGCTTTTGCTTGTGTATGTGCTGCATATAGTGCATCGAAGTGAAAGCCCTGCGGTGTTTGTGCTGCCCATAATTGAGAGCGATCCACAGTTTCGCGGATGATGTTATCATTTGTCGAGGTTGTTTCTACGCGTTTGATTGTATCAACAACGGGTAAGGCAGGCAGCACGGCTTTGTGATTAAAAAGCGCGTCAATGACCCGCTCAATGGTGCCATGCGACACAAAGGGGCGCACGCCATCATGTACCAGAACATAATCAGGGCTTAATGAGTGTATCGCCTTTAATCCTTCGAAAACAGATGCTTGTCGTGAAGCGCCACCTTTTACGGTTTTACGTATTTTATCATTGGCGATATTTGCATCGATGTTTGCCAGTGCTTTGCTGCACAGTGCATCATCGTCTTTATGAATGACAACAACAATATCAGTAATAAGAGAGTGGGTTGCAAACCGCTGAACCGTTTCGGCAAGTACAGTTGAGGAGCCTATCTGGCGATATTGTTTTGGCCCTTTGTCGCTTTCACCCTTTCTACGTGCCCGTTCTCCGCGCCCAGCAGCAACAATGACTACAGCAATCCTCTGACTTTCCATTAAATACGGCTTTCATGCGATTTTAGTATATTTTAAGCCAAGGCATACGCTTCACAAAGCGCATCCGCAATAAGTCTAGCTGGATTTTTACCATACTTCATCTTTTGCGCTTGTCGAAAAGATATAAATGATTATTATGTAGGCAAGATATAAAACGCATAATTATTATGCATATTGCGGATCAAAGGTTCCTTGTATTCAATGAATATCGGCGATTTCACCATTAGAAATCCGACCTTTCTTGCTCCCATGTCGGGCGTAAGCGATTCGCCGTTTCGTCGTCTTGCTATGCGTTTTGGGGCCGGAGCGGTTGTTTCCGAGATGATTGCCAGTGAACAATTGGCCATGGAAGATGATGAGGCCGTTTTAAAATTAAAGGGAGAGGGTATCTCTCCTAATATTGTTCAACTTGCTGGTCGTGAAGCCAAATGGATGGAAATCGGCGCGATGCGGGCGCGTGATTCTGGTGCGGATGTTATTGATATCAATATGGGCTGTCCGGCGAAAAAGGTCACAAGCGGTTATTCCGGATCAGCACTTATGCGCGACCTTGATCATGCGATGGGCCTTGTTGAGGCGACGGTCAATGCGGTTGATTGCCCTGTAACGCTCAAAATGCGTCTTGGTTGGGATGATAATTCTTTAAATGCGGCTGATCTGGCTAAGCGAGCTGAAGAGGCGGGCGTGCAAATGATAACGCTGCATGGGCGTACACGATGTCAGTTTTATAATGGATGCGCTAATTGGCCTGCAATAGGTGCTGTAAAGCAAGCTATATCTATACCTCTTATTGCCAATGGCGATGTTTGTAGTGTGCGTGATGCGGCTCATATACTTGATATTACTGGTGCTGATGGTGTGATGATCGGACGAGGTGCTTATGGTCGTCCATGGCTTGTTGGCCATGCTGCTCATTACCTTGAAACTGGTGAGGTCTTAGAGGAGCCAACTCAGGATGCTCTGGTTGATATTATTATTGAACATTATGAGGCGTTGCTTGATCATTACGGTGAGCATATTGGGATGCGGGCCGCGCGCAAACATTTGTCTTGGTATCTTGACGCCAATGAAAATCGCGCACGCCAGACACCAAAAGAGGAGCGTTTAGTGCTCTTAACAAATACCGATACTGCACTTATTTTGAAAACCATAAAAACCGTGTTTGAGCGTGCTGTCGCGCCAAAACATGAAAACGCAAAGCGAAATGCCGCATGAATAATAGCAAAGCAAATGATGGCATGAGTGTAGAGAGCGACATTCAACAAGGCGTGTTAAATGTTTTGCCGAACCCTGTGCTTGTTGTTGATGCTGATAACAAGATTATTTATGCCAATTACGCTGGTCAAGATTTCTATCATGCAGGTATTGCATGGCTTAAAAAACATACCATTGAAGAGATATTGCCTTTTGGTAGCCCTGTTGTTGATCTCATTCCTCAGGTAAGAGAGCGAAATGGTCCGGTGAACGAATATAAGGTTGATATAGGCACGCCACGCACCAATGGTTCCCAAATTGTTGATGTTTTTGCTACTCCAATAGACCATGGCAGGGGCGAGGTCGCGATTATGCTGCAAAAGCGTAGTATGGCCGATAAAATTGATCGCCAACTAACCCATAGAAGTGCGGCAAAAAGCGTCATCGGTCTGGCGTCAATGCTTGGCCATGAGATTAAAAACCCTCTATCCGGCATAAGAGGCGCTGCGCAACTTTTGCAGCAATCAGCAAACAATGATGACCGCGCGCTGACACGTCTTATTATCGATGAAACTGATCGTATTGTTGGCCTTGTGGACAACATGGAAGTGTTTTCGGATGAGCGGCCTATAGAGCGTGAACCGGTTAACATTCACACGATCTTCGATCATGTTGTTAGCATTGCAGAAAATGGTTTCGCAAAGAGTGTGAAAATCATCAAAGATTATGACCCATCGCTGCCGCCAGTCTTTGCTAATCGTGATCAATTAATACAGGTATTTTTAAATCTGATTAAAAATGCTCAAGAAGCAGCAGTAGGCAATGAGAATCTTGAAATCATTGTTTCGTCTGCTTTTCGCCCCGGTGTTCGTATTGCCGCAGCTGGCAGCAGTGAGCGCGTTGCTCTGCCTATGGAGTTTTGTATCATTGATAATGGTAAGGGCGTTCCTGATGAAATCCACCCCTTATTATTCGATCCATTTGTAACCACGAAAACGAATGGTAAGGGCCTTGGCCTTGCTTTAGTTGCCAAGATTATAGGTGACCACGGCGGTATTATTGAATGCAAATCGCAACCAAAACATACGGTTTTTCGCATACTCCTCCCAGCCTACAATTCTGATGTGGAACCAAAGCGCAATGGTATGGAAGATCATGACACGGAAGGTAATAACTGATGTCAAAAGGCCAAATTCTCGTCGCTGATGATGATGCAGCAATTCGAACAGTGCTTAATCAGGCGTTGTCTCGCGCTGGATATGAGGTGCGGTTGACGTCTAATGCGGCAACACTTTGGCGTTGGGTCGCTGAGGGTGAGGGTGATCTTATCATTACTGACGTGATCATGCCTGATGAAAATGCCTTTGACCTTCTGCCACGCATCAAAAGGGCGAGGCCAGAAATTCCGGTTATTGTTATGAGTGCACAAAATAACTTTATGACCGCGATCAAAGCCTCTGAACGTGGTGCTTATGAATATCTACCCAAACCTTTTGATCTCACAGAACTAACATCCATTGTTGGTCGCGCTTTGTCTGAACCAAAGAGTCAAATTTCAAAACAAGTATTCGATGACGGCGACGACAGTATGCCTCTTGTTGGGCGTTCAGCGGCAATGCAGGAAATTTATCGAATTCTTGCGCGATTGATGCAAACTGATCTGACCGTGATGATCAATGGCGAATCTGGCACAGGTAAAGAACTGGTCGCCCGTGCTCTTCACGATTACGGCAAACGCAAGCACGGCCCTTTTGTTGCGATCAATATGGCGGCTATACCACGCGATCTCATAGAGGCTGAACTTTTTGGTCATGAAAAAGGGGCTTTCACCGGGGCTCAAACACGTGGAACAGGCCGATTTGAACAGGCAGAAGGCGGCACGCTATTTCTTGATGAGATAGGTGATATGCCGATGGAAGCGCAAACCCGTTTGTTGCGGGTTCTCCAACAAGGTGAATATTCCACCGTGGGTGGACGCACCTCGATTAAAACTGAAGTTCGGATTATTGCAGCAACCAACAAGGATTTGCACCAGTTAATTAATCAGGGGCTTTTTCGCGAGGACTTGTTCTTCCGGCTCAATGTTGTGCCGCTTCGTCTTCCGCCATTGCGTGAACGCGTGGATGATATTGCAGACTTGGTACACCACTTTTTTGCTCTTGCAGAAACTGAGGGTTTGGGCAGTAAGCAAATTGAAAAAAATGCACTCGAACGGCTTAAACGGCATAATTGGCCTGGTAACATTCGGGAGCTTGAAAATTTGATGCGCAAACTGGCTGCTCTTTGTCCTGAAGATGTCATCACTGAAGGCATTATTTCTGCCGAATTTGATCAAATTGATGAACCGGCCCTTATGCGTCAGGCGATTGAAGAAGAATTGACTTTGAGTGGCTCTATTGAACGATATTTAGCAAACTACTTTAATAGCTTCGGTGATGATTTGCCGCCACCAGGCCTGTATCACAGGCTTCTCAAAGAGCTGGAATATCCTCTGCTCACATCAACACTGACTGTGACAAGGGGTAATCAGATTAAAGCAGCCGAATTATTGGGCGTGAACAGAAATACATTGCGCAAGAAAATTCGTGATTTGCAGATACCTGTCGTTCGTATTTCTGTCTGAACTGGACTTTTCGTTCCAGTATTATGGCCAGTATTATTGCCAATATCATGACTCGTATCATGGCTACAACTTTGGCCTTGGTTTAAGATAAATCGTTGTGGCGAGCATATTTTGCTCATTGATATGTAGTAAAATTGTATAAATACAGCGCCCTAGGTGTTGTGTGTCATTTAAGTAACAGTTAGTGTTGCATATTAATCGCAGTACATTAGATATACTGTCGAGCGTAGCAAGAACAGTCTTTGATTACACATGGCTCATCAGACAGAAACGATGAATGTAGATATAGTCCCCAAAACCAAACGGATGAATCTGTTGCAATCAGGTCGGTTGTTTGGGCTCGTTTTGGTTGTTGTAGCGCTCATTAGCACCATTATTGCTTTCGCAGTTTTAATGGGTTTCACGTCGATTGAACCAACCAGTGAAGTTACTCGTACGATTGCGATTTTGATCACAAGCTTGATTGTTTGTCTGGTCATAACGGTTGGCTATGAGATTTTTCATTTATGGCGGGCAAGATTAAAAGGTCGTGCCGCCGCTCGTTTGCATATCCGTATTGTCAGCCTTTTTGGACTTATCGCGGCTGTACCAGCTTTAATTGTCGCTATTGTAGCAAGCTTCACGCTAGATCAGGGGCTTGATCGGTGGTTTTCGGATAGAACTCAAAGCATCGTTGATTCATCGGTCATTGTTGCTCGTTCTTATCTTAACGAACATGCACGTTTTCTTTTGGCTGATGTTGATGCAATAGCGAAAGATTATGAAAGGATACGTGACGTCCTTGATCAAAACGTGAAACAACGACATTTGTTTCTAACGTCACAAGCGGGCATTAGAAAAATTCCACATCTTCAGATCATTGACGAAAATGGGGAAGTGATTGATCAAGCCAATATCGCGAGCCCGCGCGAATGGCCTAAAGTACCTCAAGTCGCCCTCGATGATGTGACAAAACGCCTTGAAAAAGTTCCTATATTTATCAATCCAGGCCGGACAGAAAACCTTGTTGGTGCTCTTATCCGAATTGATGTTTTTGATAACCATTTCCTTTATGCCATCCGTGCCGTGGACCCTAAAGTTGTCGAACATCTTCGCAATGCGGAATTAAAGTCAGCGGAGTATTCGTCATTGGATGCCTCACGAACCGGGACGCAGGTTGCTTTTGCTCTGCTTTATCTCGGTGTTGCGCTTGTTCTTTTAGTGTCGTCTGTGTGGATGGCCATTAATTTTGCTGATGGCTTGGTAAATCCAATACGAAAACTCATGCTCGCTGCAGAATCTGTTTCTAAAGGTGATTTGTCCGTTCAGGTGCCTGTGCGCAAAAAAGAAGGTGATATTGGTGCTTTGAGCGACACATTCAATACAATGACCATGCAGTTAAATGATCAGCGTCGTGATTTGTTGGAAGTCAATGATCAGCTAGAGCTTCGACGTCGGTTCATTGAGACCGTCTTGTCAGGTGTAACCGCTGGTGTAGTTGGCATTTCGGCGAATGGTAATATTGAAATTATCAATCGTTTTGGCCAGTTATTGATCAATCTAAAAGAAGAAGAGGCGGTTGGTAAGCCTGTTGCGGAGGTAATACCAGAAATAGCAAAATTGATGAAAACAGCCATGGCCGCTGACCGTGATTCTCATCGCGCACAAGTCTCCCTTGTTCGAAGCGGTATGGAATACACTGTTAACGCGCGTATAACATCGGGGTTTTCTGATGCTACTAGAGATGGTTTTGTTCTCACGCTCGATGACATTACAGATTTGGTGACAGCTCAGCGTACCTCCGCTTGGGCAGATGTTGCTCGGCGGATTGCCCATGAGATTAAAAATCCACTGACCCCGATCCAGTTATCAGCGGAACGGTTACGTAGACGTTTTGGTAAAAATTTGAATGAAAAAGATCAAGATGTCTTTGACAAATGCACCTCAACGATCGTCCGCCAAGTCGGTGATATTGGTAGAATGGTGGATGAGTTCTCATCCTTTGCCCGTATGCCGAAGCCAAGTTTTCAAAAAGGCGATTTGAGGGAGTGCCTCAAAGAGGCCGTCTATGTGCGTGAGGTTGCGCAGCCGGAGATATCATTCGCCCTAGAATTGCCTGAAGAACCTTTGACTGGTTATTTTGATGAACGTTTACTCTCACAAGCTATCACAAATATTGTTAAAAATGCCGGAGAAGCGATCACCCCATCGGATTCTGACCCAGCGGATCATGTCGGTAAAATTGATATCAAAGGCTCGTCTGATGAGAATTTTTTGATAATTGAGATTATTGATAATGGTAAGGGATGGCCGAAGGAAAACCGCCACAAGTTACTCGAACCTTATATGACGACACGCAAAAAAGGCACCGGCCTTGGTTTGTCAATTGTTGTTAAGGTGGTTGAGGATCATAAAGGTAAGGTAGAACTGCTAGATTCACCAGATTTTGCTCAAACTGGACGTGGCGCAATGGTGCGCATAAGCCTTCCAATCAAAAATGAGAATTTATCTAGTGAGCAGGAAGCAGCAGAATAATGATGAATGAGATTTTTAAAAAGCGAGTAGTTTCAAGCAATGGCAACTGATATTCTTGTTGTAGACGACGAAGATGATATACGCGAGCTTGTGGCAGGCTTACTTGAAGATGAGGGTTATGAAACACGCTCAGCTGCGACAAGTCATGATGCTCTGGCAGAAGTGGCCAAAAGGCGTCCAGCTCTTGTGTTTTTGGATATCTGGCTTCAAGGCAGTGATATGGATGGGCTTGGTGTTCTTGATGAACTCAAAAAGCTCCACGATGGTTTGCCTGTTATTATGATTTCAGGACACGGAAATATTGAAACGGCGGTCTCAGCCATTCAGCGTGGTGCTTATGACTATATTGAAAAACCATTCAAAATGGATCGTTTGCTTCAGGTGACAGAGCGCGCCTTGGAGGTTTCTAAATTAAGATCAGAAGTTGAGGAGTTACGGCAGCGGACAGGCGTTGACGATACTTTGATAGGGGAATCTCTCATCTTTCGTCAGATGATGCATAATGCCCAACGCATTGCACCAGGCAATAGCCGCATTATGATCTCTGGTCCTTCTGGTGCGGGTAAAGAATTAATCGCGCAACATATTCACAATCAATCTCAACGCGCCAAAGAACCTTTTGTTATTTTGACAGCGGGTGGTTTCGATCCTGACCAGATAGAAGAAGAGTTATTTGGTAGTGAAGCACCTGATGGTAGTGCGCGGCGTACGGGCGCTTTAGAACGCGCTCATGGCGGCACGCTTTATCTTGATGAAGTAGCCGATATGCCGATTGAAACGCAAAACAAGATCTTACGCGTTCTGGTTGATCAGTATTTTCATCGGGTCAACGGCAAAACACCTGTAAAAGTTGATGTGCGCTTTATTTCTTCAACGGCACGAAACCTTGAGGCAGAAATTGAACAAGGCACATTCAGGGATGACTTGTTTCATCGGTTGGCCGTTGTGCCGCTTCGTGTGCCAGCTTTGTCTGAGCGACGCGATGATATTCCGCTTCTCGTTACTCATTTCATGGGCCAAATTTCAGAATCTCAAGGCCTTCCAGTTCGTGAAATCGCTGGAGATGCAATGGCTATTTTGCAAGGACACGATTGGCCAGGCAATATTCGGCAATTACGAAATAATATTGAAAGATTGATGATCCTTGCTAAAGGGGAACCAGATAGCGAGATCACTGTAGATCTTTTGCCGTCAGATATTGGTGCTTATTTACCAAGTGCGCCTCATGGTTCAAATACGGGTGGTGGCGAGCAACTTATGGCCATGCCGCTTCGTGAGGCGCGAGAAGTCTTTGAACGTGAATATCTGTTAGCTCAGATTGCTCGTTTTGGCGGTAATGTGTCGAGAACCGCCGATTTTGTGGGTATGGAGCGCTCAGCCTTGCATAGAAAAATCAAGTCCTTGGGTGTAAGTAGCAAAAAGTGATACTAACAGAACGACAATTTAGCTAGAACCTGTTGAATAGAGTAAAGGTTTATATGCTGACCTTTAAATTCTATTAGCATTACGCGGGGCAAATTCTTATGAAAGTGGTTATTTGTGGAGCAGGGCAGGTTGGCTACGGTATTGCTGAGCGCCTCTCATCCGAGGGAAACGATGTAACTGTTGTTGATTCATCTGAAACCTTGATACAGCGCATTCGTGAAACGCTAGATGTGCGCGCTGTTGTTGGTCATGGGGCGCATCCTGATACGTTGCAGCAAGCTGGTGTTGCAGACGCTGATATGTTGATCGCCGTTACCCTCTATGATGAGGTGAATATGGTTGCTTGTCAGGTGGCTCATTCTCTTTTCAAAGTACCTACAAAGATTGCACGCATCCGCGCCCAATCTTATCTCAAATCTCATTGGCACGATTTGTTTTCCCGTGAAAATATGCCGATCGATGTTATTATTTCGCCAGAAGTTGAAGTTGGTGAAATGCTCCTGCGCCGTCTGCAGGTTCCTGGTTCTGATGATACTGTCATGTTCGCAGATGGTAATGTCGCAGTTGTTGGTATTCACTGTAATGAGGATTGTCCCGTTGTAGAGACACCCCTCAGGCAGCTTTCCGAATTATTTCCTAATCTCAATACGGTTGTCGTGGGCATTGTGCGCGGTGATAACCTTTTTGTACCGCGTTCTGATGACAGCTTGTTGGTTGGTGATGTGGTTTATGTGGCAGTGGAGCGAGATCAAATACGTCGTGCACTTGGTATTTTTGGGCATGAAGAGGCGCAAGCAAACAGAGTTATTATTTCGGGTGGTGGTAATATTGGTCTTTATGTTGCTCAAGAAATTGAAGCCAATCAAACCCGCGCAAAGGTCAAAATTATTGAAGCCAATAAAGAACGCGCAATAGCTGTCGCCGATCGCTTGAAGCGAACAGTTGTTTTGAATGGTAGCGCCTTGGAGAAAAATCTGCTGATTGAAGCTGATGCCGGGGATGCAGATATCATGGTGTCACTGACAAACAATGATGAAGTAAATGTATTGTCTTGTGTGATCGCTTCACAACTTGGTTGTAAACGAACAATGGCATTGCTTAATAACCCGGCCTATCCAGGATTAACTCGATCTTTGGGCATCGATTCTTTTATCAATCCAAGACAAGTCACCATGTCCAAGATTTTGCAACACGTGCGTCGTGGACGTATCAGAGCCGTTCATTCAGTACAAAATGGAAAAGCGGAAGCGCTCGAAGCGGAAGCGCTCGAAACATCATCTTTGGTTGGTCGTCCTTTGCGTGATCTGGGGCTTGATGATGGCATTCGTTTTGGCGCGATTTATCGGGATAAACAGGTCATCATACCAAACGGTGACACGCAAATTCAGGCAAAAGACCGCGTTATTATTTTCGCAGAAGCTACGAGCGTCAAACAGGTTGAGCAAATGTTCCGTGTCAGCCTAGACTTTTTTGGGTAACGGAGCATGTCAGGTGTTTTCCGTTTTTCTACTATATGGTTTGCCTTTGCAGGCGTGATCATAGGCTTATGTGCCTTAATTGGTAAAGAATCTGGGCCAGAGTATGAAAATCTGATCCTGTCGTTCATCATCTTACAAATAAGCGTATGCTTGTTTTTTGCCTTCCGCATCAAGGACGTATCAATCAACCGAGCTGAAGGTTGTATCTTACTTGTTATATTATGGGTTATCTTACCTTTGCCCATTGGTATATTTATGATGCAATCAATAGGTTTATCCTTTGTAGATGCTTATTTCGAGGCGACATCCGCTTTAACCACGACAGGTGCAACAATTCTGTCGTCTTATGAAAATATTCCAAATTCAGTTCTGTTTATAAGAGGCATGACACAATGGCTTGGTGGACTGCTCACGCTTATGGGGGTTTTCTCGATAATGGCGCCGGCTGGTTTGGGTGGTTTGCCGAAGAAAAATTCGGCCTTTATCAATAGCGAGAATAAAAACTCACAACGCACACAACGCTTAGCGAGTAACAAAGTCATTTTAAGTTATATCGCTTTGTCTGCAATTTGCTTTATCTCTTTAAATATCAGCCAAGTTCCGATTCAGGATTCATTTTTATTGGCTCTTGCAACTGTATCGTCGGGTGGATTTGTTTTCTCTGATACGCCTGTTTCTGAAATAGGTAACGGTTTTACACCGTTCGCATTGATGATCTTTATGGTTTTGGCAGGTAGCAGTATCATATGGCAGGGGTATTTTTTGTCATGGCGCAAGGACCTCTTGAAGAGTCACAGAGAAACCTACTTTTATTTTTTAGCCATACTAGGTCTTGGTTTCGTGTTTTCTCTGACCTTCTTTGAACGGGCGGGCTCTGTTAGCGTTTTGACGCCTTTTGAGGCTTTGGTTGAGGGTGCTTTTACAGCTGTTTCGCTTATCAGTACAACTGGATTTGAAATCCGCAATAGTAGTTTTAGTGTCTTGCCTGCGACCTTGATGATTATGGTCGTTTTGATAGGTGGATGTTCGTTTTCCACAGCCGGTGGCATGTCTTTTTATCGTCTAGGTGCTATGTTGGTACACTCACTAAAAGATTTGAAAAAACTGGTCTATCCAAACAGTGTTCATCGATCAAGTTTTGGGTCGCAAACGTTCGAAACTGGTTTGGCTAAATCCGTTTGGACATATTTTTTTCTAGTTACGATGACTATAATGTTGGGTACTATGTTTCTAGCGCTCCGGCTCGATACATTTGAAGCCTCTTTGATTGCTAGCATTGCAGCATTTTCAAATATAGGATCATTTTATGCCACTGGTTGGAATGAGACGGGGCAGTGGGTGCCTTTTAAAGACATGGATGCCGAATCTAAGTTTGCCTTATGTGTATTAATGACCCTTGGCCGTTTACATATTGTGGCCCTACTAATTGCCTTCAATCGTACTTATTGGCAGCAATCACGTTAAAATTTAAGATCAGGTGGCACCAAGTCTGTACTGACTAATATTGGAGTAAACAATGAGCCGTATTGCATATGTAAATGGATATTATGTATCCCATCTTGATGCCGCTGTTCATGTTGAAGATCGCGGATATCAATTTGCAGATGGCATTTATGAAGTGTGCGAAGTCCGAGACAGTAATTTAATTGATGTTAAAGGGCACCTTGATCGTTTGGAGCGCTCAGCCAGTGAACTGGATATGAATATGGCTTTAGGTCGCCGTCAGCTTGAGTTTGTGATGGGTGAAATTTGCACCCGCAATAAAGTGCGTGACGGGTTAATTTATATACAAATGACAAGAGGTGTCGCTCCACGCAATCATCTATTTCCTGATGCTGATACACCTTGCTCGATCGTTCTTACAGCTCGCTCAACACCTCGTGCAGTATCTGAAGCAAATGCAACTCATGGAGTATCGGTTATAACGGTGCCCGATAATCGCTGGGATCGCGTTGATATTAAAACAACCTCTTTGCTACCTAATGTTATGGCTAAACAAAAAGCGAAGGATGCTGGTGCGTTTGAGGCTTGGTTTGTTGATGATGATGGGCTAATCACCGAAGGCACATCGACCAATGTATGGATCGTGACACATGATAATGTTCTCGTGACACGTGATGCAAGCAAAGGGATTCTTAAAGGAATCACTCGTGAAGGTGTGCTCATGACCGCTGAGCGCTTGCAGCTCAAAGTAGAAGAGCGCCGCTTTAGTGTAGTCGAGGCTCAAAACGCGAAAGAATCTTTTATTACTGCGGCGACAACGGTGGTTGTTCCTGTAGTGAAAATTGATGGAAAAATTGTGGGTGAGGGAACGCCTGGGGAAATATCACAAAAAGTGCGCACTTATTTTCACAAATATACTGCGCCGCAATAAACAACTAATTTTTGATCTTGTTTAATGTCACGGCTTATGCCAGCCTGACATTGTACTATTATTACAAGATACTTATATAAAGATTATATCAAACTGATTGTTACAAAAATAAGATGTATCAATAAGGGCAAAAAGAAGAATGGCAGAACGCTCACAAAATTTACAAGACACTTTTCTCAATACTATACGTAAAACAAAAATACCCGTGACTGTTTTCCTCGTTAATGGGGTAAAGCTACAGGGAGTTGTGACTTGGTTTGACAATTTTTGCTTGCTGTTGCGCCGTGATGGGCATTCGCAAATGGTTTATAAACACGCTATTTCAACGATTATGCCGTTGCAACCTTTGCAAATGTTTGAAAATGAAGAAGAATAACTTGTCATATCGTTGGCAATTTTCATTTTCGACTAAAAGAGGTTGCGTTTGAGCGCTCCTATATCCACCGAAACGCCAAAAACGCGATGTGCTGTTTTTGTCCCTGTTGTGGGATATTCTTCCACGCAACGGATGAATGCAATCGACGTGCGACCAAGGAATAACGGCATAAGCCATATCCGCGCACCACATGCACAGCTTGAAGAGGCTTGCGGTCTGGCTGAGGCCATCAATCTCGACATCGTGCTCACAGATATAACTCGTGTGGCAACTTTTAAACCTGCGACGCTTTATGGCGGTGGCAAGGTTGATGAGATGCATGGCGCTTTGAAAATGCATGAGGTCGATGTGACACTTGTCGACCATCCACTCACACCAGTTCAACAGCGAAACCTCGAACGTGCATGGAATACGAAGGTGTTGGATAGAACGGGTATGATTCTCGAAATATTTGGCGCTCGAGCACAAACAAAAGAGGGGCGGCTACAGGTCGATCTGGCAGCGCTTCGCTATCAACGTGGCCGACTTGTGCGTTCATGGACGCACCTTGAAAGACAAAGAGGCGGCGCTGGTTTTCTTGGTGGCCCTGGTGAAACGCAAATTGAGTCTGACAGGCGCGAACTACAGATGAAAATTGAGCGGCTGGAAAAACAACTCGAAGAGGTCCGCCGCACGCGCTCATTGCATCGTAAACAACGCAAGAAACGCGAAATTCCAATCATCGCTTTCGTTGGCTACACGAATGCGGGCAAATCGACACTTTTCAATAAGATGACGAAAGCTAATGTCTTAGCAAAAGACCTTTTGTTTGCCACGCTTGACCCAACCTTGCGGCGCATTGAATTGCCACAAGGGACTGTGGCTGTGATGTCTGATACTGTGGGTTTCATTTCAAATTTGCCGACCGATCTTGTCGCCGCATTCCGCTCAACCCTTGAAGAAGTGCTAGAGGCAGATGTTATCGTACATGTGCGCGATATTTCACATGATGACACACACGCACAGGCTGATGATGTGGTGGGTGTTCTTCAAGATTTGGGACTGGATATCAACGATAGTGATGAGCTTTCATTAGCTGGTACACATTATATGGAAGTGTGGAATAAAGTTGATTTGCTTTCGCCAGAAAGACAAGATGAGGTTAAAGCGCTCATTGACGAGCGCGATGTTTCTCCAACATGCATCACATCTGCCACGACAGGTGAAGGTATTGAAAATTTGTTGGTGCATCTTGAGGCTTTTTTGAACTCAGGGCAAAAAACACGAACAGTCACATTAAAAGACGCGGCACTTGGCAAAATGCATTTTGCTTATGAACTTGGTACGGTTTTAGATCGCAAAAATACAGATGAAGGACATGTTATTCTCAAGGTGCGCTCGGCTCGATGGCATGAATTAAACCATCATCTTGATTTGTAATTGAAAATCATTTTTTTGCATTTTTAGCTGCTTGCCAAAGCGCTTCCATCTCCTCCAAAGTCGCATTTTCCAAAGTTTTATTCTTCTTGTTCAGTGCGTTTTCGATAAAATTGAACCGTTTAATGAATTTTGAATTTGTCGAATTAAGCGCGACTTCAGGATCGATTTTTAAATGGCGCGCGAGATTTACGGCAACGAACAAAATATCTCCCATTTCATCAAGCTGCTGCTCATTAGAATCATCTTTAGCGCATTCAGCTTCGAGTTCCGCAAATTCTTCGCGTAGTTTATCAAAGACGAGATCAATGTTGTTCCAGTCAAATCCGACAGTAGATGCGCGCTTTTGTAATTTCATCGCATGAGTGAGAGCAGGCAATGTATTTGGTACACTATCAAGGAGTAGGGAAGAATTTGATTTTTCATGCGCACTTTTTGTTGCTTCTTTCTCTGCGCGCTCTATCGTTTTGATGCGCTCCCAATCACCTTCTTTCATGCCGCTTTCGCGTTGTTCATTTGTGCCAAAAACATGAGGGTGGCGGCGTATCATTTTTTTGGTGATTGACTTAACAACATCCTCAAAATTAAAAGCACCACGTTCACTCGCCATTTCTGCGTGATAGACAACCTGTAAAAGAAGGTCACCCAGTTCATCGCAAAGATCGTTCATGTCATCACGTTCAATCGCGTCTTTGACTTCATAAGCTTCTTCGATTGTGTAGGGAACGATGGTTTTGAAGGTCTGTATTATGTCCTGCGGGCATCCAGTTTCAGGATCTCGAAGCCTGCCCATAATTTCAAGCAATCGAGCTATATCGCCTGAAGGCTCAAGGTCGCGGTAATCATCATCTATGCTCATGGTTTTACTCAATCAGATCATTGTTTATCATTCTTATATCGAAATATAAGATGGCATGTAGCTTTACGCCTTAGTCTCATTGAGAGTGACGATCTTTTCAATCTCGTCATTACTGTAACCAAGTTCAATTAAGACCTCACGGGTATGCTGTCCAAGCAATGGAGCAGGGCGGGTGACCCCGCCGGGAGTTTGCGAGAATTTGACCGGCAACCCAATCGCACTGGTTTTACCAACGATAGGATGCTCGGTTGTTTCTATCATGTTGCGGGCAAGTGTTTGCGGGTCGCGGTGCATTTCTTGAATGCTTGATACAGGACCGGCAGGAAAACCACCTTCTTCAAGCATGGATAACCACTCAGTGGATGATTTTTGCCTAAAAATAACGTTTAAAGCTTCTTCAAGTTCGCCACGATGCGACATGCGATCAGCATTGGTCAAAAACCGCGAGTCTTTTTTCAAGAAATCGGCATCAATCAAATCAATCAAACGTTCCCAGTTTTTTTGATTAGCGGCCCCCAGTGTTATCCAGCCATCAGCTGTTTGAAATGCCTGGTAAGGGGCATTCAAAGGATGCGCAGAACCCATGGGGCCCGGTGAGGTTTGGGTGGCAAGTGCAATAGCAGATTGCCAATAGGTATGCGTGATGGCCGCTTCATAGAGGGATGTATCGATAAATTGGCCCTCGCCAGTGGTTGTACGATGATGCAGCGCGGCACATACGCCCATTGCACCTAATATACCTGCTGTGGTGTCAGATACAGGTGCGCCGACTTTAACAGGAGGGCGACCTTCACCTTCGCCAGTAATAGCCATTAAACCAGACATGCCTTGAGCAATCAGATCAAAACCACCACGATCCGCATAAGGACCAGTTTGTCCGAATCCAGAAATTGCCACATAGATCAGGCCAGGGTTTGTTTTTTTGAGGACGTCATAGCCAAGGCCTAGTTTTTCCATCGTGCCTTTGCGATAATTTTCGATCACAACGTCAGCGTCACTCAAGAGACGTTTGAGTGCATTGATGCCTTCCGGTGTCTTCAAATTGAGCGTGATACCCCGTTTGTTACGGTTCATCATCATATAAGCGGCGCTTTCGCCGTTTACATCAGGTGGAACCATGCGTCGGGTGTCATCACCGCTTGGTTTTTCCACCTTAATAAGATCAGCACCCATATCAGCCAACATCAAACCGCAAACTGGCCCTGCCATAATGTGTGCAAGTTCAATGACGCGTAGGCCTGCGAGTGGGCCTTTTGGCTTTTCACCATGTGCTTGGTTCATTTGCCTTTCCATTCCGGTTTACGTTTGGCGAGAAACGCTTCCATACCTTCTTTGAAGTCATCGCTCATGTAGGTATCAACGATGATATCGCTGCCGTCAGCATCAGGGCCATCCATGCGTAATCGTCTAAGACCTTCTTTCGTCGCTTGTAAGGTCATCGGGGCATGGGTGCTAAGAAGTGCTGCCAGCTCAAACGCGCGTTGTCGCACGCTCTCGGCATCTTCTAGCACCTCGCTCACCAGTCCAATGAGGTGCGCCTCCTCATGGCCTATCAAACGTGCTGTGAAGAGTATCTCACGTAACTTTCCCATGCCTATGAGAGTGCCAAGACGATTGAGATTGCCGATTGAGAGGCAATTGCCAAGGGTTCTTGCAATGGGAAACCCAAATTTCAACCGTTGGTCGCATATGCGTATATCACAAGCTGCTGCAATGGCAGCGCCACCGCCGGTGCATGCTCCGGTGACCGCCGCGATTGTGGGGATTGGACATTTTTCAATGTCACCCAAGACACCATCCATGCGTGCTTCATAGTCAAGTGCATCTTGAGGTGTTGTGAAAGCGCGGAACTGGGTCATATCTGTGCCAGCAGCAAAAGCTTTATCACCTGCACCACAGATCACCAGCGCTTTTATAGGTCCGCCAGCGACAGTGTCGCGGCAGATTTTAGCTAGTCCTTCATACATTTCAAAGGTGAGGGCATTGCGCGCTTGCGGACGATTAAGGGTGGCATGACCAATATCGTCCCGAATTTCATATAAAATATCACTCATATCGGGTGATGTTACTTCTCAATTACAAATATACAAGTGTCTTCATATTAGCCGTAATTGTTGCGGCCAAAAAAAAGGGCGCTTCGATGAAGAAGCGCCCAGTCTGCGGACCATCATAAGGGGGGATGGCCCGTAATTTTTTCAGTTTCCTTAAACTGAGTAGTAGAGATCGAATTCTACTGGGTGTGGTGTGTGCTCATAAATGGTGTTTTCTTCCCATTTAAGTTCCATGTAAGCGTTGATTTGATCAACGTCGAATACGTCACCAGCAGTAAGGAAGTCATGATCTGCTTCAAGGCTATCGAGAGCTTCACGCAAGGAGCCACAAACTGTTGGGATCTCAGCAAGTTCAGCTGGTGGTAGATCATAGAGATCTTTATCCATCGCTTCGCCTGGGTGAATTTTGTTCTTGATGCCATCAAGGCCAGCCATAAGCATTGCAGAAAATGCAAGATATGGGTTGGCTGTTGGATCAGGGAAGCGCACTTCAACGCGTTTCGCTTTCGGGTTGTTGCCGTAAGGAATACGACAAGAAGCCGAACGGTTACGAGCGGAATAAGCAAGAAGTACTGGTGCTTCATAACCCGGGATCAAACGCTTGTATGAGTTTGTGGATGGGTTTGTGAAAGCATTCAATGCTTTTGCGTGCTTGATGATACCACCAATGTAGAACAAGCAGCTTTCTGAAAGACCTGCATATTCAGAACCTGCAAAAGTCGGCTCGCCGCCTTTCCAGATAGACTGGTGAACGTGCATGCCTGTACCATTGTCACCCATGACTGGTTTAGGCATGAATGTTGCCGTTTTGCCGTAAGCGTGGGCTACGTTGTGAATGCAGTATTTGTAAAGCTGTAGGTGGTCAGCAACTGTTGTCAGTGTGCGGAATTTCATGCCAAGTTCGTGTTGAGCTGCCGCCACTTCGTGGTGGTGCTTTTCAATCTCGACGCCCATCTCACCCATAACGGAGAGCATTTCGCCGCGAATGTCTTGACCTGAATCAATTGGGTTTACTGGGAAGTAGCCGCCTTTAGTGCGTGGACGGTGGCCCATGTTGCCCGCTTCGTAATCTGAATCCATGTTTGATGGAAGTTCGACTGAATCGAGTTCAAAGCCTGTTTTATAGGGATCTGTTGAGAATTTTACATCATCGAAGATGAAAAACTCAGCTTCAGGGCCCATGAAAACTGAATCGCCTGCGCCTGATGATTTAACATAAGCTTCTGCTTTTTTGGCTGTCATGCGTGGGTCGCGGTTATAGCCTTCGCCACTGTCTGGTTCCAAAATGTCACAAAATACTGACAATGTTGATTGAGCGTAAAAAGGGTCCATTGTTACCGTTTCAACGTCAGGCATCATTACCATGTCGGATTCATTGATAGCTTTCCAGCCCGCAATTGATGATCCATCGAACATAACGCCATCAGCGAACATGTCTTCATCAACGCAAGATGTATGCATGGTCACATGCTGCATTTTGCCACGTGGGTCCGTGAAGCGTAGATCCAAATATTGAATGTCATCGTCTTTGATGGTTTTTAATACATCGTTTGCTGTTGTCATAAGTTCAGTCCTCAGTACTTTTGTTTTACCTGTCTCGCTTAATTATGCGATCTAGGGAGATTAAATAAACCACACTCGTCCGAAAGGAAATGGTGATTCTGCACAATTTGCAGGCATGATTAGTGTCTGCACATTTTTAAATAGCTTCTTCGCCGGTTTCTCCAGTCCGAATACGAATTACTTCATCGATTGTAGAAACAAAAATTTTGCCATCGCCAATACGTCCGGTTTGCGCTGCGCTGCGGATAGCCTCCACTGTGCGTTCCAGATCTTCATCTTTAATCACCACATCAATTTTCACCTTAGGTAAAAAATCAACGACATATTCGGCGCCCCGATAAAGCTCTGTGTGGCCTTTTTGACGCCCAAAACCTTTGGCTTCTGTTACAGTTATACCTTGTATGCCAACATCCTGCATCGCTTCTTTTACTTCATCGAGTTTGAATGGCTTGATAATGGCTTCAATTTTTTTCATTGGTTATTAGCCTCCGCGTGACCCACTTTTTATAATTCTATATTTTTTATGTTTAGCAAATCGATGATTGATTATTGTTTTGATTGCTCGCAATTTCATCATCTATAAGCACAAGGCATGCCACTTTTAACTTTTAAGCAATAAATCTTCAGAGTAGATGTAACTGCTCATTTATTAGGTATTTTCTTTTTTAAAAAATAATCATCCCTGACCTATTGCCTAAATCATAAGCAATTGTATAGCCTATACAATGGGCAATTGCATAGATTGTGTGCATATATTAATTGTGAGATTTCTAGTTTTGTTGTGTTGGTAGCAAATACAGGGGCGGCTTATCATTGTTTCTCGCTTCGGATTAATTGCGAACTTTCCGCTAATTGCGAGATAAATCATCATAAGAATGCGTTAAGTTTCAAAATCTGCCACGTTTTTTATTGACCCCACCGCGCGGGGTGTTATAGAGGCGCTTGAATTTTGGAATTATGGCGTATTTGGCCATATTCGATATTTTACGCCAAAACAGCGGGCGTGGTGAAATTGGTAGACACGCCAGATTTAGGTTCTGGTGTCGCAAGACGTGGGGGTTCAAGTCCCTCCGCCCGCACCAGCTCTCCCGGTTATGTGATCATAACCATAAGCGAGAGCTACACCACAGGTCGACTTCATGTTGACTTTTTGAAAGTAAGATTTCGGCATTCCTTGAATTATGATGGGTAGGGCAAGACCGCAACCCTGAAGACTTAATAAGGAAACAGACGATGCAAGTCACAGAAAAGCTCTCCGAAGGCCTCAAGCGCGAGCTACAAATCACTATTCCTGCAAAAGAGCTGGAAACGAAACTGATGGACCGCATGGTGGATCTTAAAGATAAGGTTCGCATCAACGGCTTTCGTCCGGGCAAAGTTCCACTGTCACACATCAAAAAAACCTATGGCCGCTCTATCATGGCTGAGATTGTCCAAGAAACTGTAACAAAAAGCAGTGAGGAAACATTGGAAGAGCGCGGTGAACGCGCTGCCATGCAACCTCAGCTTGATATGACAGAAGATGAAAATGAAGCTAACCAGATACTGGATGGTAAAAAAGACCTCGATATTACGATGTCATATGAAATTATGCCAAGTTTCGAAGTTGGTGATTTGTCCGGTTTGAAAATTGAAAAGCCCGTAGCCGAAGTTGCTGAAGAAGAGGTGATGGCTGAAATTACTAAAATTGGCGAACAAAGTCGTCCTTTTGAAGAGAAAAAAGGCAAAGCCAAAGACGGTGATCGTATTACCATGTCTTATCTAGGCAAGATTGATGGCGAAGCATTTGAGGGCGGCGCAGACGAAAATGGACAGCTTGTTTTGGGCTCAGGTCAGTTTATTCCAGGCTTTGAAGAACAGCTTATAGGCAAAAAAGCTGGCGATGAATCTGTTGTTAAAGTTACCTTCCCAGAAGAATATCAAGCAGCACACCTTGCCGGTAAAGAAGCTCATTTTGATATTGTTGTTAAAGAAGTGGCCAAACCGGGCGAGCTTGTAATTGATGATGAGTTTGCGAAAAATCTCGGTTTAGAATCTTTAGAGAAACTCAAAGAAATATTCACTACTCAAGTTGGCAATCAATATGAGGGCGCAGGTCGTCAAAAAGTAAAACGTCAGTTACTCGATCAGCTTGATGAGAAATACGACTTTGAATTACCGCCAACCATGTTGGAGCAGGAATTTCAGGGCATTTGGGATCAAGTGATGAAAGATCTCGAAGAGTCTAAAAAGACTTTTGCAGATGAAGACACGACTGAAGAAGAAGCACGCGCAGAATATATGAAAATTGCTGAGCGCCGCGTGCGCCTTGGTCTCGTGCTTGCTGAAATTGGTGATAAAAATAAAATACAGGTTACCGATGAAGAAATGCGCCATGCTGTTTTACAGCAAGCGCAGCAGTATCCTGGACAAGAAAAAGAAATTTTTGAATATTTTCAAAAGAATCCAGAGCAACTCGCTGGGATTCGCGCCCCTATATTTGAAGAAAAAGTCGTCGATTATATTCTTGAGCTTGCCACTGTGACTGAGAAAAAAGTCTCTAAAGAGGAAATTCTCGCCCAAGACGAAGACGAATAAAGACAGCTTGTCTTGTATTTCAGATTTTCGAGTTCCATATGGAATTAAGGTTAAGCTGAGAATATCGTTGTAAATTTTGTAGATGTGATGCTTTTTGAAGTTCACGAAAACAAAATGCATTCCTAGTATCGAGTATTGAAGTTTTTGTGCAAAGGCAGTCATTTAGACTGCCTTTGTTAACTTCAACTTGCTCTAATGCGTACGATTCGCAAAAGCAACTAAGGCAGATTAAGAGCCGCGGCAGGAGAAAAAATGAATAACCCGATCGATACTTATATGAATTTAGTACCTATGGTGGTCGAGCAGACAAACCGTGGTGAGCGAGCTTATGATATTTTCTCGCGCCTGTTGAAAGAGCGGATTATTTTTATTGCTGGACCCGTTGAAGATGGCATGGCCACTCTTGTCTGCGCACAGCTTTTGTTTCTTGAGGCTGAGAATCCTAAAAAGGAAATCTCGCTTTATATTAATTCGCCAGGCGGCGTTGTGACGTCAGGCATGGCGATTTATGACACGATGCAGTTTATTCGTCCTAAAGTTTCCACACTTTGTTTTGGGCAGGCAGCTTCTATGGGCTCGCTGCTTCTTGCTGCAGGTGAACCTGGCATGCGCTATTCATTGCCCAATGCTCGCATTATGGTTCATCAGCCATCTGGTGGATTCCAAGGGCAGGCGTCAGATATCGAGCGCCATGCACAAGATATTGTGAAATTGAAGAAACGCCTCAATGATGTATATGTGAAACATACAGGTCAAAAATACGATACTGTTGAGAGCACTTTGGACCGCGATCACTTTATGACGGCGCAAGAATCACTTGAGTTTGGGTTAATAGATCAGGTCTTTGACAGCCGCGCTCCAGTGGAAGATGATTAAGGAATAAAGATTAAATTAGCGAAAAATAACGATAGTTAAAGGCAATCAGCGCATATAGAATTTCTTTTTCTTGCGTTAAGCTCTCTTGAAGTCTTTGTGTTTATGGTATTTCGTTAGGTTTATAAATTTTACCTCCTATTTATAAGTGGAGGAATTTAGAAGGATAGTAGAATGAGCAAAACTAGCGGATCTGGCGACACAAAAAATACGCTCTATTGTTCCTTCTGTGGCAAAAGCCAACATGAAGTTAGAAAGCTAATTGCTGGACCCAATGTTTTCATCTGTGATGAATGCGTTGAGCTGTGTATGGATATTATCCGTGAAGAGAATAAATCTTCACTCGTTAAATCCACAGAAGGTGTTCCAACTCCGCAAGAAATTTGTGACGTTCTCGATGATTATGTGATCGGCCAGTATCATGCAAAACGTGTACTCGCTGTTGCTGTGCATAATCACTATAAGCGCCTCAACCATGCATCTAAAAATGAAGATGTTGAATTGGCGAAATCTAATATCCTTCTGATTGGGCCGACAGGTTGTGGTAAAACACTGCTTGCTCAAACATTAGCGCGCATCATTGATGTGCCTTTCACGATGGCTGATGCAACGACGCTGACAGAGGCAGGTTATGTCGGTGAAGATGTTGAGAATATCATTTTGAAGCTTCTTCAAGCTGCTGATTATAACGTTGAACGCGCTCAACGTGGCATCGTTTATATTGATGAGATTGATAAAATTTCACGCAAATCTGACAATCCTTCGATTACTCGCGATGTGTCGGGTGAGGGTGTGCAGCAAGCTTTGTTGAAAATTATGGAAGGCACAGTTGCCAGTGTCCCGCCACAAGGTGGACGCAAGCATCCGCAACAAGAATTCCTGCAAGTTGATACGGCCAACATCCTATTTATTTCAGGTGGTGCTTTTGCGGGCCTTGATAAGATCATTGCTGACAGAGGCGAGGCTACATCAATCGGCTTTAATGCACATGTTGCTGCTGAAGATGATCGTCGTATCGGTGATTTGTTCCGCAGTGTTGAACCTGAAGATCTATTGAAGTTTGGCCTTATTCCTGAATTCGTTGGTCGTTTGCCTGTTCTTGCAACATTGGAAGACCTTGATGAGGATGCGCTTATAATGATTTTGTCAGAGCCTAAAAATGCTCTCGTAAAACAATATCAACGCCTCTTTGAGATGGAAAATGTTGAATTGACATTCAATGACGACGCTTTGAAAGCGATTGCTTTAAAAGCGATTGAGCGCAAAACAGGCGCTCGTGGATTGCGTTCGATTATGGAAACCATTCTTCTTGACACAATGTATGACCTACCAGGTCTTGATGGTGTTGATGAAGTTGTGATTTCAGGTGATGTTGTCGATGGTGATGCAAAACCGCTTTATATTTATAGCGAACGCACAGAAGACACCGGCACTGGTGCTTAAATAATTACCTAGATTTATGTTTTTTCTCTGGCGATCATTGATTTGATCGTCAGATACGTCCTTGACGATGTTCTTCGTGGATACCATGTAGTAATTAGGTGTATTGGCTTGGATTGTTACGGCAAATCGCGCACATTACTTACTAATTCTATTTAGGGGCTATGAAATGAGCTCCGCAAGAAAGGACTACGAATGACCAAAGATAATATCGGTCTTTCATCAGAAGAGAATGTTTACCCGTTGCTTCCGCTGCGCGATATCGTTGTTTTTCCTCATATGATCGTTCCATTGTTTGTTGGTCGAGAAAAATCAATTAGTGCGCTTGAAGAGGTCATGCAGGCAGATAAGCAAATCCTTCTTGCTACACAAATTAATTCAAGCGATGACGATCCAAAACCTGAAGCCATCTATCCTGTGGGGACTATTGCTTCTGTTCTTCAGCTTTTGAAATTACCTGATGGCACTGTGAAGGTTCTTGTTGAAGGCAAAGAGCGTGCAGAGATCCAGCAATATACGGACCGCGAAGAGTATTATGAAGCGCAGGCCATGACGCTGGACGAGGAACTTGGTGATCCAGCTGAAGTCGAGGCTTTATCCCGCTCAGTAATCACTGAGTTTGAAAGTTATGTAAAACTCAATAAGAAGCTTTCTCCTGAGATCATCAGTGCTGTTGGTCAAATAGAAGACTATGCAAAGCTCGCTGATACAGTGGCCTCTCATCTTGCGATCAAAATTGCTGAAAAACAGGAAATTTTAAGTTTCACGAGTGTTATTCAGCGACTTGAGCATGTGCTTGGCTTGATGGAGAGCGAAATTTCTGTTCTGCAGATTGAAAAACGCATCCGTTCACGCGTGAAGCGTCAGATGGAAAAAACGCAGCGCGAATATTATTTGAATGAACAAATGAAAGCCATTCAAAAAGAGCTGGGTGAGGGTGAAGACGGCAAAGATGAGCTGCAAGAGCTTGAAGATAAAATTGCCAAAACCAAATTTTCAAAAGAAGCTCGCGATAAAGCCACAGCTGAACTCAAGAAATTACGTCATATGAGTCCAATGTCTGCTGAAGCGACTGTGGTGCGTAATTATCTTGATTGGTTGCTTGGTATTCCATGGAGCGCTAAATCAAAGGTCAAAACCGATCTTGCCTATTCGGAAGAGGTTTTAGACGCTGATCATTATGGTCTTGAAAAAGTAAAAGAACGGATTCTTGAATATCTAGCAGTACAGACGCGCGCAAAAAAATTGAAAGGTCCGATTATATGCTTGGTTGGACCTCCAGGTGTTGGGAAAACATCGCTTGGCAAATCAATTGCCAAAGCAACAGGACGCGAGTTTGTTCGCATGTCGCTTGGTGGTGTCAGGGATGAATCAGAGGTTAGGGGCCATAGGCGCACCTATATTGGTTCGATGCCTGGTAAGGTTATTCAATCAATGAAAAAAGCGAAGAAGTCGAATCCACTTTTCCTTCTCGATGAAATTGATAAAATGGGTATGGACTTTAGAGGTGATCCATCTTCTGCTCTACTCGAAGTTCTTGATCCTGAGCAAAACTCTTCCTTTGGTGATCACTACCTTGAGGTCGACTACGATCTGTCCAATGTCATGTTTTTGACGACAGCCAATACACTAAATATCCCCGGTCCCTTGATGGATCGTATGGAGATTATTCGTATCGCTGGTTATACAGAGCAAGAAAAACTTGAAATTGCTAAACGCCATTTGATACCTGAAGCCATTAAAGATCACTCTTTGAAAAAAAGTGAGTTTTCAATTGATGATGAAGCTCTCTTGATGGCAATCCAGCGCTATACTCGAGAAGCAGGTGTGCGTAATTTGAAGCGTGAGATGGCTAAGCTGACACGTAAAGTGCTCAAAGAAATCATCTCAGGCAACAAGACGAGTATTGATGTTACGGTAGATAACATCGAAGAATTCCTAGGCGTTCCGAAATACCGTCACGGTGAAGCTGAAGGTGAAGATCAAGTCGGCGTTGTGACTGGTCTTGCTTGGACTGAAGTTGGTGGTGAGCTACTGACTATCGAAGGTGTCATGATGCCTGGTAAGGGCAAGATGACTGTCACTGGTAACTTAAAAGATGTGATGAAAGAATCAATTTCTGCAGCCGCGTCTTATGTGCGCTCAAGAGCAGTTGATTTTGGTGTTGAACCACCACTATTTGACCGTCGTGACGTTCATGTGCATGTGCCAGAAGGGGCGACGCCAAAAGACGGGCCGTCGGCTGGTATTGCTATGGCAACAGCTATTGTTTCCATGATGACAGGCATTAAAGTCTCAAAAGAGATTGCCATGACAGGCGAAGTAACTTTACGTGGCACTGTTTTGCCCATTGGTGGATTGAAAGAGAAGCTTCTTGCGGCTCTTCGCGGCGGCATTAAGAAGGTGCTAATCCCTGAAGAGAACGCGAAAGACCTTGCTGATATTCCTGAGAGCATAAAGGATGGTTTGGAGATTGTTCCTGTTTCTATGATGGATGAGGTTTTAGAACATGCTTTACTTGAAAAGCTGGAGCCTATTGAATGGACTGAACCTGACCCGAATCAAAAAATTGATGATGATGCCGAGCTCGCTCTGACGGCTCATTAGAAAAATCTAAAATAAAACCCAGTCCTTAATAGCCTGGGTTTTTTGATTTTTGATTGTTTTATATGAAAACTTTATAAAATAATCTGAAAACCCTATAGATAGCCTTGTTTTTATAACCGACTCCGATAATTGTCAGTCACCAGATAATTTTGCTTTATATAGAAGAAAAATAAGGATTAATCTTATGAACAAGAACGAGCTTATAGCCGCAGTTGCTGAAAAAACTAATACAACTAAAGGGGCTTCTGGAGAAGTTGTGGAGGCGACATTTGAAGCTATCGCTAGCGCGCTAAAATCAGGTGATGAAGTTAAGATCCTTGGTTTTGGTAACTTTAGTGTAACACAACGTGCTGCGACAACTGGACGTAACCCACGTACGGGTGAGTCGATTCAAATTAAAGCGTCTAAATCGCCAAAATTTAAAGCTGGCAAAGGCTTGAAAGACGCGATCAACGGCTAAGCTATTTAAATATTATAAATTTAAAGACGGGACTTCATATCTGAAGTCTCGTTTTTTTATGTTTTATTTGATTTAGATATTCTTCATTGTCTTTTTGTTGAATATTTCATCTTCAAAACATATAAAGTTGTTGCGTCAAGGTTGTGTTCGCGCTATCTCCATCGCGGTTGGGTGGTTAGCTCAGTTGGTAGAGCATCTCGTTTACACCGAGAGGGTCAGGAGTTCGAGCCTCTTACCACCCACCATTTTCTCAAATTTCAATTTTTCTGCTGCTTTATGTGGCATGAATTGTGATATTCGCAGCGTTATATTCGGCCGATATAAATTTACCATTTTTGCAATCTGTATTATTTTTACAATAAGGCAGAAGTCGACGCTTGACTTGACGCTGTGCATCCCTTAACCCACTCAAACACACCGTTCATCGGTGTGTAAAATGCGCGGGTGTAGCTCAGTTGGTTAGAGTGCCGGCCTGTCACGCCGGAGGTCGCGGGTTCGAGTCCCGTCACTCGCGCCATTTTTTCATATTTTAAATCAGATTTGAGAAAATGGCGCATTAAATGAGTAATAAGCTCGTAACCCAGTATATTATAACTTTCCCCATTCTTTCGAAATTTAGGACCAAGTGTTTTGTTTCGTGGTAATATATGAAATCTGAAAATGAGACTTGTCGCTGATGGGATTTAAACGCTATATTTCTGATACAATTTGTGGGCATTTCTGATCTTGATGCTCAATCTGACATTCTACTCAATTGCCCTCTTGACGATTCCTCTTTGCGGGCGTAGTCCAAGTTTAACTTATTTGAATTGAGATAATTATTAGCAAGCTATGCTAATGGCTATGAAGGAAGCGGATGATGGAACAACTCCTTTCTGAATATTTACCGATTATTGTTTTTATCGGCATTTGTCTGGGAATTGGAATTGCGCTTCTTATTGCCCCCTTTGTTGTTGCCTATAAAGCACCAGACACAGAAAAACTTTCAGCATATGAGTGTGGCTTTAATGCTTTTGATGATGCGCGCATGAAATTTGATGTGCGCTTTTATCTGGTTGCTATTTTATTTATTATTTTTGATCTGGAAGTAGCCTTTCTTTTTCCTTGGGCAGTCGCCTTTTCAGATCTTGGTTGGTTTGGTTTTAATTCAATGATGATCTTCCTTGGTATCTTGACGATCGGTTTTATCTACGAATGGAAAAAGGGGGCACTTGAGTGGGATTAAACCACTTAGGAGATATAAAGATATGGCAATGACAGATACATCCCCTTTGATCGCTGAAAAGCCAAAAGGCATTATTGACCCCAATACCGGCAAGCTGGTTGGGGCAACTGATCCTTTCTTCGTTGAAGTTGACAACGAGCTGGCTGACAAAGGCTTTTTAGTTACAAGCACAGATGATCTTATAAATTGGGCGAGAACTGGCTCTTTGATGTGGATGACATTTGGTCTTGCGTGTTGCGCTGTTGAAATGATGCAAATGTCGATGCCGCGTTATGATGCTGAACGCTTTGGCTTTGCGCCTCGGGCTTCCCCACGACAATCCGATGTGATGATTGTTGCTGGAACGCTGACGAACAAAATGGCGCCAGCCTTGCGCAAGGTTTATGACCAGATGCCTGAGCCACGTTATGTGATCTCAATGGGCTCATGTGCGAATGGCGGCGGTTATTATCACTATTCATATTCGGTTGTGCGCGGTTGTGATCGTGTGGTTCCGGTGGATATCTATGTGCCAGGCTGTCCGCCTACCGCTGAAGCTCTTCTTTATGGTGTACTTTTGCTGCAAAAGAAGATTAGACGCACAGGAACAATTGAAAGATAAGAGACCCAATCGGGGGAATTCGTTAATATGACCATTGAAGTCGACCAAGGGCTGGATGAACTAGCTGAATATTTACGTTTGTCATTAGGTGACAAGCTGGATGATGCTGTGATTGCCTTTGACGAATTGACCTTAAGGGTAAGCGCGGACAGTATTTTAGATGTCTTGCGTTTTTTGCGTGATGACGGACAATCCATGTTTGTCAATCTAACCGACATCTGCGGCGTTGATTGGCCAGGTAGGGGGCGACGTTTTGATGTGGTCTATCATCTACTGTCGCCCAAACAAAACGCACGCGTTCGAGTCAAAATTCAAGCCAGCGAAGAAACATTAGTTCCATCAGTAACGAGCGTTTTTCCTGGAGCCGACTGGTTTGAACGTGAAGCATATGACATGTATGGGATTTTGTTCACAGGACATCCTGATTTGCGCCGCCTGCTAACAGACTATGGTTTTGAAGGGTATCCATTACGAAAAGACTTTCCGACCACAGGTTATGTCGAAGTGCGTTATGACGATAAAGCTAAACGGGTTGTCTATGAACCAGTCAAACTTGCACAGGAATTTAGAAATTTTGATTTTGAATCCCCTTGGGAAGGCACAGAATATGAGTTGCCCGGCGATGAGAAGGCGACGCAGTAGATATGGCTGAATCACAGGTAAGAAATTTCAACATCAACTTCGGTCCGCAGCATCCGGCAGCGCATGGTGTTTTGCGCCTTGTGCTCGAACTTGATGGTGAAGTGGTTGAACGCGTTGATCCGCATATCGGACTTTTGCATCGCGGCACAGAAAAGCTAATCGAATCGAAAACCTACATGCAGGCGATTCCTTATTTCGATCGGCTTGATTATGTCGCGCCGATGAATCAAGAGCACGCCTATGCGTTGGCGATTGAAAAAATGATAGGCATCACTGTGCCATATCGTGGCCAGCTTATCCGTGTTCTATATTCTGAGATTGGGCGTATTCTTTCACACCTTCTCAATGTCACGACACAGGCTATGGATGTTGGCGCTCTAACACCGCCGCTATGGGGCTTTGAAGAGCGTGAAAAGCTTATGGTGTTTTATGAGCGTGCCTCTGGTGCTCGTATGCACTCAGCCTATGTGCGCCCCGGCGGTGTTCATCAAGATTTGCCGCAAGAGCTGATTGATGACATTGGCGCATGGTGTGATCCGTTTTTGGAAACCTGCGATGATATTGAAAGCCTTTTGACAGAAAACCGCATTTTCAAACAGCGTAATGTTGATATTGGCTATGTGTCATTGGATGATGCGTGGAAGTGGGGCTTTTCTGGTGTCATGGTGCGCGGTTCTGGTGCGCCATGGGATTTGCGTAAATCGCAGCCCTATGAATGTTATGCGGATTTAGATTTCAAAATACCAATTGGCAAAAATGGCGACAATTATGATCGCTATGTCATCCGCATGGAAGAAATGCGTGAATCTGTGAAAATCATGAAACAGTGTGTTGAGCTTTTGTCCGGTCAAAAAGGTAAAACGCCGATCTCGTCAAAAGATGGCAAGGTTGTGCCGCCAAAACGCCCTGAGATGAAAAAATCGATGGAGAGTCTGATCCATCACTTCAAACTCTATACCGAGGGATATAGCGTTCCCGAAGGTGAGGTCTATGCGGCCGTTGAAGCGCCAAAGGGTGAGTTTGGGGTTTATCTTGTGTCTGATGGCTCAAACAGGCCTTATCGCTGCAAAATTAAAGCGCCGGGCTTTGCGCATTTGCAAGCCATGGATTTCCTGTGTCGTGGTCATATGTTGGCTGATGTCTCTGCCGTTCTTGGTTCATTGGATATCGTTTTTGGTGAGGTGGATCGCTAATGTCTGTTCGTCGTATCGCAAAAGAACAACCTGATAGTTTTGTTTTTGACAAAGCTAATCTTGCATGGGCAAAAAAGCAGATCGCAAAATACCCTAAAGGGAAACAAGCCTCTGCTGTAATTCCACTTTTATGGCGGGCGCAAGAACAGCATGAAGGTTGGTTGCCTGAGCCTGCTATGCGCTATGTAGCTGAAATGCTGGATATGCCTTTCATTCGTGTGATGGAAGTTGCGACTTTCTATACAATGTATCAGCTGAAGCCTGTGGGTTCTGTGGCACACATTCAAGTATGTGGCACAACGCCTTGCATGTTGCGCGGCTCAGAAGACATCATTGCTGTATGTAAGAGCCGTATTTCACCGAATCAACACGAAGTAACGACTGACGGAAAATACTCATGGGAAGAGGTTGAGTGTCTTGGTGCTTGTGTGAATGCGCCGATGGTTCAAATTTTCAAAGATGCCTTTGAAGATTTGACGCCTGAGACATTTGAAAAAATGCTAGATGATATGGATGCTGGTCGTCCCGTTAAACCAGGGCCGCAGATGGACCGCCATTTGTCAGTCAATGAAGGCGGACGGACGCAACTTTTTGATGACAGCATGGATTATGGTCAAGCCGCTGACCCTCATATCCCGCCTTATGTGATGAGCGGTAATGCAGCCATGATTAAGAGCGATGCAGGTGATTTTGGTGCTGCCAATGATGCAGGACCTGTTCGCCGCAAGAAGGTGACAGCGAAAGCTACACCCAAGAAAGCGGCGACCAAAAAGCCTGCTGCGAAAAAGCCTGTGGCGAAGAAAGCAGTAGCCGTTAAGAAGCCGGCTGCCGTGAAAAAACCGACAGCAGCACAATTGAAAAAAGAAGAAGCCGCAGCCAGCGCGAAACTCGCAAGCCTTCCTAAAGGGGCTAGCGCAGAAGATAAAGCCAATGCTGTGGGTAAGAAGCCTCGTGGCTTACCAAAAGCACGCAAGAGCGGTGCAGATGACTTGAAGTTGATTAAAGGGGTTGGTCCGGGGATTGAGGGTAAGCTCAATGCTCAAGGCATTTTCCATTTTGATCAGATTGCTAAATGGGCACGGCCTGAAATTTTGTGGTTTGATACATTTTTGTCTTTCAAAGGTCGTATCGACCGCGATGACTGGATCAAACAAGCTGGTACATTAGCGGCCGGTGGCGCGACTGAGTTTTCTAAGCGTGCAGGGAAAGGGAAATAAATCATGCAAGCCTTTCTTGAAGATAAAGACCGGATTTTTACCAACATTCATGGCTTCCACGACTGGGGTCTTGCTGGCGCACGCGCACGTGGCCAATGGGATGGTACAGGCGCGCTTATTAAAAAAGGCCGCGATTGGGTTGTGAATGAAATGAAAGCTTCCGGCCTTCGCGGACGCGGTGGTGCTGGTTTCCCGACTGGCCTTAAATGGTCCTTCATGCCAAAAGAATCCGATGGTCGTCCTCATTATTTGGTCGTTAATGCGGATGAATCAGAGCCGGGCACCTGTAAAGACCGTGAAATCATGCGTCATGATCCTCATACATTGGTTGAGGGTTGCCTGATTGCTGGTTTCGCCATGGGCGCGAATGCCGGTTACATCTATGTGCGGGGTGAATTCATTCGCGAACGTGAACGCCTACAAGCGGCGATTGATCAAGCTTATGATGCAGGCCTTTTGGGCAAAAATGCTGCAAAATCCGGATGGGATTTCGATCTTTATGTTCATCATGGCGCGGGCGCTTATATCTGTGGTGAAGAAACTGCATTGTTAGAGAGCTTAGAAGGCAAAAAAGGGCAGCCGCGTTTGAAACCACCATTTCCTGCAAATGCTGGTCTTTATGGTGCGCCCACAACGGTGAACAATGTTGAATCGATTGCGGTGGCTCCGACAATTCTGCGTCGTGGGGCCGAGTGGTTTTCCTCCTTTGGCGCGGAGAACAATAAAGGCACTAAGCTTTTCTGTGTTTCAGGTCACGTCAATCAGCCAGCAACTTTTGAAGAAGCGATGTCGGTTCCTTTTAAAGAGATGATGGATAAACATTGCGGCGGTATGCGCGGTGGATGGGACAATCTTCTGGCCGTTATTCCTGGTGGATCTTCGGTGCCTTGTGTACCAGCTGAACAGATCATGGATTGCCCGATGGATTTTGACAGCCTGCGCGGGTTGCAGTCTGGTCTTGGGACGGCTGCCGTTATTGTGATGGATAAATCTACTGACATGATCCGAGCGATTGCGCGGCTTGCTTATTTTTATAAGCATGAAAGCTGCGGCCAATGTACACCGTGCCGCGAAGGTACTGGCTGGATGTGGCGTGTTCTCACGCGCATGGCAGAGGGACGCGCTCAAAAAAGAGAAATCGATATGTTGTTAGAGGTGACCAAACAAGTTGAAGGTCACACTATTTGTGCGCTGGGGGATGCTGCGGCTTGGCCTGTTCAAGGTCTTATCCGCCATTTCCGCCCAATGATAGAAGAACGCATCGATCAATATTCACATCGCTCCGATAAAGATGGCGCGGTTATGGAGGCGGCTGAATAATGGGTGACACAGCAAAAATTGTCGTTGACGGCCAAGAGATCGAAGTCCCGAGCCACTTCACCTTGCTGCAAGCATGCGAAGAAGCAGGAGCTGAGGTGCCTCGTTTTTGTTTCCATGATCGCTTATCGGTCGCGGGCAACTGTCGCATGTGCCTGATTGAAGTAAAGGGCGGCCCACCAAAACCTGCTGCTTCTTGTGCTATGGGTGTCAAAGATTTGCGCCCTGGTCCAGAAGGCCAGCCACCTGAGATTTTCACCAAAACACCAATGGTCAAAAAAGCGCGGGAAGGGGTGATGGAATTCCTTCTCATCAACCACCCCCTTGATTGTCCAATTTGCGATCAGGGCGGTGAGTGCGATCTACAAGATCAGGCCATGGCCTATGGTCTTGATGGCTCGCGCTTTGATGAAAACAAACGCGCAGTTGAAGATAAATATATTGGGCCGCTTGTCCGCACAAAAATGACACGTTGCATCCATTGTACGCGCTGTGTCCGTTTTACGACTGAGATTGCCGGCGTTTCTGATTTGGGCCTGATTGGTCGTGGTGAAGACGCTGAAATTACTACTTATCTTGAGGGCGCAATGTCGTCTGAGCTTCAGGGTAATGTTGTGGATCTTTGTCCCGTTGGTGCGTTGACATCGCGGCCTTATCAAGATCAGGCGCGACCTTGGGAACTCAATAAAACTGAAAGCATTGACGTGATGGACGCGCTTGGATCTGCCATTCGCGTTGATACACGTGGGCGCGAAGTGATGCGCATTATGCCGCGTCTCAATGAAGAAATTAATGAGGAATGGATTTCAGATAAAACCCGTTTCATTTGGGATGGTTTGAAAAGCCAACGCCTTGATCAACCTTATGTCAGAAAATCTGGTAAATTAGTGCCTGCAACATGGGCGCAAGCCTTTGCCGCGATTGCGAGAAAGATCAAAGCAACCACAGGCAACAAGATTGGTGCGATTGCTGGTGATCTTGTTGGTGTTGAAGAAATGTATGCAGCAAAAATTCTGCTTAATTCACTTGGCTCCAAAAATGTTGATTGTCGCCAAAATGGTGAGACACTTGATCCATCAAAAGGCCGCGCTGGATATCTGTTTAATTCTACGATTGAAGGCATTGAAGAAGCCGATGCCATTGTTTTAATTGGCACAAATCCACGTAGTGAAGCAGCTCTTGTGAATGCTCGTATTCGCAAAGCATGGCGCGCCTCACAAGGCAAATTGCCAATTGGATTTATTGGTGAGCCTGCCGATTTAACCTATGATGTTTCTTATCTAGGAGCAGGGCCTGACTCTCTCGCTGAACTTGTGAGCGGTAAAGGTGCGTTTGCTTCGAAATTAAAAAGAGCAAAGCGACCACTTATTATTGTTGGCCAAGGGGCTCTTACACGTGCTGATGGCGTTGGCGTACTTGCCAATGCAGCAGCACTTGCGGGTAAAGTTTCTGATGCTTGGAACGGTCTTTCTATTCTTCATACAAGCGCAAGCATGGTTGGCGGTCTTGATATTGGATTTGTGCCTGGCAAAGGAGGCGTTAAAGCCTCTGGTATGGGCAAGCTTGACGTGCTCTTCATGCTTGGTGCTGATGAGATCGATATCACGGGTAATGCGTTTAAGGTTTATATCGGCTCGCACGGTGACAAGGGTGCTAATTCAGCAGATGTTATTTTGCCGGGTGCCGCTTATACTGAAAAATCGGCCATCTATGTGAACACTGAAGGCCGTCCACAAATGACAGGCCGCGCAGCATTTGCTCCAGGTGATGCACGTGAAGACTGGGCGATTTTACGTGCCCTGTCTGAAGTTTTGGGCCAAAACTTACCATTTAACAATTTGAATGAATTGCGATCAAAGCTCTTTGAGGCGCATCCGCACCTTTCAGCATTGGGAGACATTGTTACTGATGATCCAAGTGCCGTGGTCGCGCTTGCCAAAGGAGCAAAGAAGATGAATAAGGCATCTTTTGCACCTGCCGTACTTGATTTTTACCTCACAAACCCGATAGCGCGTGCGTCTAAGGTGATGGCTGATTGTTCAGCACTTGCAGCCAGCCAACGCGCAGAAGCAGCGGAATAGGGGCAGACACGATGGAATTTATCGATACATACGTCATCCCCGGAGCGATTATCGTCGGGCAAAGTCTGTTGCTTTTAGCGATTGTACTTTTGGGTGTGACCTATTCGACCTACGCCGACCGTAAAATCTGGGCGGCTGTCCAGCTTCGTCGCGGGCCAAATGTTGTTGGTCCTTGGGGGCTGTTTCAGGCTTTTGCTGATGCATTGAAATTCATTTTGAAAGAACCAATTATTCCATCTGGCGCCAATAAGGCGGTGTTCCTTTTGGCGCCCCTTGTTACTGTGACGCTAGGGCTAGCGGCTTGGGTGGTAATGCCTGTGAATGCAGGCTGGGTTGTATCTAACATCAATGTCGGCATTTTGTTTATCTTCGCCATTACATCGCTTGAAGTTTACGGCGTGATCATGGGCGGATGGGCATCAAACTCGAAATATCCATTCCTTGGTGCGCTTCGTTCTGCTGCTCAAATGATTTCTTACGAAGTCTCTATCGGTTTTGTGATCATTACAGTGCTGTTGTGTGTTGGCTCACTGAATATGTCAGAGATTGTGCTGGCGCAAGCAGAAGGGCCGGGCACGATGATTGGCCTACCAGCTTCCATCCTTGATTGGCACTGGTTTGCGCTCTTCCCGATGTTCATCATCTTCTTTATCTCGCTTTTAGCGGAGACAAACCGTCCTCCATTTGATCTGCCTGAAGCAGAATCAGAATTGGTTGCAGGTTTCATGGTGGAATATTCTTCCACGCCTTATGTGATGTTCATGCTCGGCGAATATGCAGCCATCTTGTTCATGTGTGCGATGACAACAATCCTGTTCCTTGGTGGTTGGTTGCCGCCAGTGGATATTGCACCGTTTAACTGGGTGCCGGGTGTTATCTGGTTCGTTTTGAAGCTATCACTTGTCTTTTTTATGGTGTCTTTGGTGAAAGCCTTTGTACCGCGTTATCGTTACGATCAACTGATGCGTCTTGGTTGGAAAGTATTCCTGCCAATCTCACTCTTCATGGTCTTCTTTGTTGCCTTCATCCTGATGTTGACAGGATGGGGACCGTAGATCGAGGGAAAAATTATGGGTTCATTAGCACAAGCCGGTAAGGCACTTTTCTTGAAAGAATTCGTAGGCGCGATTGCGTTGTCCATGCGCTATTTCTTTAAAGCAAAAGCAACCATCAATTACCCCTATGAAAAAGGGGCGATTAGCCCGCGCTTTCGTGGCGAACATGCACTGCGCCGTTATCCAAACGGTGAAGAGCGCTGTATCGCGTGTAAATTATGCGAGGCGATTTGTCCCGCACAGGCCATCACTATTGAAGCAGGCCCACGCCGCAATGACGGCACACGTCGCACCACGCGCTACGATATAGATATGGTAAAATGTATCTATTGTGGTTTCTGTCAGGAAGCTTGTCCTGTGGATGCGATTGTTGAGGGGCCAAATTTTGAATTTGCGACTGAAACCCGCGAAGAACTTTATTACGACAAAGACAAACTACTTGATAATGGGGCGCGCTGGGAGCGCGAACTGGCTCAAAACATCGCGCTCGACGCGCAATACCGTTAGGAAGCTTGAGGACCGACATGGGCTTGACTGCAATCTTCTTCTACCTGTTCTCCGTCATCGCGATCGGTTCGGCGTTCATGGTTATATCCGCAAAGAACCCAGTGCATTCTGTGCTGTTTCTTATTCTGGCATTTTTTAATGCCGCAGGTTTATTCGTGCTATTGGGTGCTGAATTCCTCGCCATGATCCTTGTGATTGTTTACGTGGGCGCTGTGGCGGTGCTGTTCCTGTTTGTCGTCATGATGCTTGATGTTGACTTTGTGGAGCTGAAACAAGGTTTCTTGCAATATGTGCCACTTGGTGGCTTGGTTGCTCTCATATTGGCTGGTGAGCTTGTTGTTGTTTTGGGTGGTTTTTTGGTGGACCCGAATTTTGCAATTGGGGTAGGTGCCGCACCTATACCTGATATTGGTGAGGTTAGTAACACAGAGGCCATAGGCCTACTTTTATACACCCGCTATATCTATTTCTTTCAAGCCGCAGGCATGGTGCTACTGGTCGCCATGATCGGCGCTATTGTTCTCACTCTTCGCCATAAAGAAGGTGTGAAACGGCAAAACATTTCTGCGCAAAACGCGCGCACACGCGAAACAGCCATCGAGGTTGTGGACGTTGAGACGGGTAAGGGGATTTAACGCTTATGGAAATTGGAATTTCCCATTATCTCGCCTTAGCAGCGATATTGTTCACGATTGGTGTCTTCGGCATTTTTGTGAACCGTAAAAACGTCATTATTATTTTGATGTCTGTTGAATTGATCTTGCTGGCTGTTAATATCAACCTTGTTGCCTTCTCGTCATTTGCGGGTGATTTAGTCGGTCAGATTTTCGCGCTCTTCATTTTGACAGTCGCGGCTGCTGAAGCGGCTATTGGTCTTGCAATCCTCGTGGCTTTTTATCGTAATCGCGGGTCGATTGCGGTTGAAGACATCAACGCAATGAAAGGGTAAGGGCACATGTATTCTGCAATTGTTTTCTTACCTCTTATCGGTTTTCTCATCGCCGGTCTTTTTGGTCGCGTCATTGGCGCTAAGGCCAGTGAATATATAACAAGCGGCTTACTTGTTATATCAGCCGTGCTTTCGTGGGTGGCGCTTTTCCAAGTGGGTTTTGGCGACAACGAAGGCTTCACTGTGCCCGTTATGCGCTGGATTCAATCTGGTGATTTTGCTGCAAACTGGGCATTTCGTATTGATACGCTCACTGTGGTGATGCTTGTCGTGGTCAACTCTGTATCGGCGCTAGTGCATATATATTCTATTGGTTATATGCACCATGATGCGCATCGCCCACGCTTTTTTGCTTATCTCTCGCTTTTCACCTTTGCGATGTTGATGCTGGTCACGTCCAACAATCTCATTCAAATGTTCTTTGGCTGGGAAGGTGTTGGTCTAGCATCTTATCTGCTAATTGGTTTTTGGTATCATAAACCATCGGCCAATGCGGCGGCCATGAAAGCGTTTATCGTCAACCGTGTGGGTGACTTTGGTTTTGCGCTTGGCATCTTCTCGATATTCATAATCTTCGGCTCCGTTGAACTTGAAACCATTTTCTCTGCTGCAAAAGGCATGGTGGATGACAAGGGTAATGTGATCGCTGCTGGTACAATTCTCAATTTCCTTGGTTATGAGCTGGCCCTTGATAGTGCACTGACAATCACCTGTTTGCTTCTCTTCATGGGTGCTATGGGTAAATCGGCTCAGTTCCTGCTACACACGTGGTTGCCTGACGCTATGGAAGGCCCGACACCTGTGTCGGCACTTATTCATGCAGCGACCATGGTGACAGCGGGTGTTTTCCTTGTAGCGCGCATGTCACCGGTGTTTGAGCTTTCGCATACAGCGCTCGCCTTTGTTACATTCATCGGTGCATTTACCGCTATTTTTGCAGCCAGCGTTGGTCTTGTACAAAACGACATCAAACGCGTGATTGCTTATTCGACCTGTTCTCAGCTTGGCTATATGTTTGTGGCTTTGGGGCTTGGCGGATATTCCATCGCGATCTTCCACCTCTTCACACACGCCTTCTTTAAAGCATTGCTGTTCTTAGGGGCGGGGTCTGTTATCCATGCCGTGTCTGATGAACAAGACATGCGTAAAATGGGTGGCTTGAAAAAGCATATTCCTATCACTTATTGGACCATGTTTATCGGCACCATCGCTCTAACAGGCTTGGGTATTCCGGGAACCTATATCGGTACTGCTGGTTTCTTCTCAAAAGATGCCATCATTGAAGCTGCCTTTGTGGGACATAATGCAGTTGCAAGCTTTGCTTTTGCCATGACCGTTTTGGCTGCACTGTTCACAAGCTTTTATTCATGGCGTCTTGTGTTCATGACTTTCCACGGCAAACCACGTGCTTCGGCTTCTGTAATGAGCCATGTACATGAATCACCACTTGTGATGACTGTGCCGCTGTTTATTCTATCGATTGGCGCGCTCTTTGCCGGCGTTGTCTTCTACGGCAGCTTTATTGGTGAAGGTTATGATGGTTTCTGGAAAGAAGCTCTCTTCACGGGCGCTGACAATCATCTCCTACATGATATCCATGGTGTGCCATTCCTTGTGAAATCAGCTGCCACAATCGTCATGGTTCTTGGCTTCTTGATTGCTTATCAATTTTATATTCGCAGACCTGATTTGCCGAAGAAATTAGCGGAAGAGCAACCAGGTCTTTATCAGTTCCTTTTGAACAAATGGTACATCGATGAAATTTACGACTTCCTATTTGTTCGCCCAGCCATGCGGCTTGGCACGTTCTTCTGGAAACGGGGTGACGGCTGGTTTATTGATGGTTTTGGCCCAGACGGCATTTCTGCCCGTGTGCTTAATATCACTGATAAAGTGGTCAAATTTCAAACCGGTTTCATTTATCACTACGCCTTCGCCATGATGATCGGCATTGCTGCCCTTGTCACTTGGATGATGTTCTAACAAGACGATGAGAAAGACGAAATAAATACCATGTCATTTCCAATCCTCTCTACGGTGACCTTTTTGCCTTTAATTGGCGTTGCAATGATTTTGATCGTGCGCGGCGATGATGCAATAGCGCGCCAAAACATTCGCTTTATCGCGCTGATTACGACAGCCGTTACGTTCATATTATCGCTCGGTATCTGGATCAATTTTGATGCATCCAACCCTGGCTTCCAGATGAAAGAACAGTTTAACTGGCTTGACGGTGACGCAATCGGTTATCGCATGGGTGTTGATGGCATTTCTATGCTGTTTGTTATTCTCACAACATTCCTGATGCCGCTTTGTATTTTGGCAAGCTGGGAGTCTGTGCAAAAGCGCGTTAAAGAATATATGGTCGCGTTCTTAGTACTAGAAACACTGATGATCGGTGTATTCTGCTCGCTAGATCTTGTGCTTTTCTATGTTTTCTTCGAAGCAGGCCTTATTCCGATGTTCATCATCATTGGTGTGTGGGGCGGTAAACGCCGTATCTATGCCTCTTTCAAGTTCTTCCTTTACACTCTGCTGGGCTCGGTTTTGATGCTCCTAGCTATAATGGCAATGTTTTGGGATGCAGGCACAACAAACATTGAAACCTTGCTTGCGCATGAATTCCCGCCATCCATGCAAACATGGCTGTGGCTTGCGTTCTTCGCGTCATTCGCCGTCAAAATGCCGATGTGGCCCGTCCATACATGGCTGCCGGATGCTCACGTTGAAGCACCTACGGCAGGGTCTGTTATTCTGGCTGGTATTTTGTTGAAACTGGGTGGTTACGGGTTTTTGCGCTTCTCACTGCCAATGTTCCCGCTCGCATCGGATTATTTTGCACCATTCGTGTTCACTCTATCTGTGATTGCCATAATTTACACTTCACTAGTGGCGCTCATGCAAGAAGACATCAAAAAACTGATTGCCTATTCATCTGTGGCCCATATGGGTTTTGTGACGATGGGTATTTTCGCTGCGAACGAACAAGGCATCCAAGGTGGTATTTTCCAAATGCTATCTCACGGCCTTATATCCGGGGCACTCTTCCTTTGTGTTGGCGTCGTTTATGACCGCATGCATACACGCGAGATCAAGGCTTATGGAGGACTGGTAAACCGTATGCCTTGGTATGCCACCGTCTTCCTGATTTTTACTATGGCAAACGTCGGACTTCCTGGCACCAGTGGCTTTGTTGGTGAGTTCGTCATTCTGGTTGGCGCGTTCAAGGCAAACACTTGGGTTGCGCTATTTGCGACAACCGGTGTCATTCTGTCGGCTGCTTATGCCTTGTGGCTTTATCGACGTGTTGTTTTTGGCACGCTTCAAAAGGAAAGTCTGAAATCAATTTTGGATATGTCACTACGCGAGAAAGTAATCATCGCACCTTTGGTTATTCTGACTATTTTCTTTGGTATTTATCCCGCGCCAATATTCGATGCCACTGCAGCATCAGTCGACAATCTCATTCAGGGTTATCAAGCAGCCCTAGCGAAAGCTGATCTTCTTCAGCAATCTGCCGCAGCAAGCTTGAAATAGGGGGCATAAGACATGCAAGAAAAATATTTAGCCGCCTTGAATTTATCACCTGCCATGCCAGAAATATTACTGGCGATCGGCGCTATGGTTTTGTTGATGATTGGCGTTTTCTCAAGAGAAAAATCGACAGTTACAATTACTGGTCTTGCCATCGCACTTCTTATTGTTGCGGGTGTTTTTGTTTTTAACGGTAGTAATGAAACAATCTCTACATTTGATGGCGCCTTTATTGTCGATCCTTTCGCCAATTATATGAAGATTTTGACTTTAATCGGTTCTATTGCTGCCATTGCTATGTCAATTGCTTTTATCCGCCGTGAAAAGTTTGATCATTTTGAGTATCCCATTTTGATTGTGCTGGCGACACTCGGCATGATGATGATGATATCTGCGAACGATATGATCGCGCTTTATCTCGGGCTCGAGCTTCAGTCCTTATCACTTTATGTGATTGCCGCGATCAACAGAGATTCAACACGCGCGACGGAAGCGGGCTTGAAGTACTTTGTGCTAGGCGCGCTATCATCTGGCTTCCTTTTATACGGCATGTCACTCATCTATGGCTTTACCGGGCATACTGAATTTCCAAACATTGCCGCCTCCTTACAAGAAGGCAAAGCATCAGCTGGGGTTATCATTGGCCTTGTATTCGTGCTTTGTGGTATGGCGTTTAAAATATCAGCTGTGCCATTTCATATGTGGACACCTGATGTTTATGAGGGTGCTCCCACGCCTGTGACCGCCTTCTTCGCCGCTGCCCCAAAAATTGCAGCCATGGCATTGTTCGTCCGCGTTACCTATGACGCCTTTGAACCGGTGACCAAAGACTGGCAGCAGGTTGTTGTCTTTATCTCCATCGCGTCCATGATCCTTGGTGCTTTTGCCGCAATCGGCCAAAACAACATTAAACGTTTGATGGCTTATTCTTCCATCGGTCATATGGGATACGCTCTCGTGGGGCTTGCTGCTGGTAGTCAAGTTGGCGTCAAAGGCGTTATCATTTATATGACCATCTATATGGCCATGACGCTGGGGGCCTTTGCTTGCATCCTTGCCATGCGCCACAAAGATGGCATGGTGGAAGATATTAATTCTCTTGCTGGAGCCTCTAAAAATCATCCGGTCATGGCCTTTATTCTGGCAATGATTATGTTCTCACTAGCAGGCATTCCACCGCTTGCTGGCTTCTTCGGTAAGTGGTTTGTGTTCGTTGCAGCTATAGAAGCTAATCTATATGTGCTTGCTATCATTGGTGTGTTAGCAAGTGTCGTTGGTGCTTTTTATTATCTTCGTATTATCAAGATTATGTATTTTGATGAAGAAAAAGGACCGTTTGAAGCAATGCCGATTGAACTGCGCGTTATCATGACGATCGCTGGGCTTTTTGTGCTGTTCTTTGGTCTTATTATCGGACCGATAGGTGATATGGCGGAAACGGCTGCTAAGACCTTTTTTGTCGGATAGAACTTGCAAGAGTTCGTAGACACATCACTGGATATCACTCATTTTGCCTTTGATACAATTGGTTCAACCAATGATGAAGCTTTTAGGCTAGCGGAAGAGCGAGGGCTGGCGCGGTTTTTCGTTACAGCAAAAGCTCAAAGTAGCGGACGAGGGCGACGAGGCAGGGTTTGGGTCTCTAAGATAGGTAATCTCTATGCAAGCCTATTTCTTAAAGCTCCAGCAAGCCCTGTGTGTTGCGCTGAGCTTTCTTTTGTAACTGCCGTGGCTTTGCATGAAGCGATATCAGATTGTACGCAGGAACGTTCATCGTCATGTGCATTGAAATGGCCGAATGATGTTTTGTGGAACGGGGCCAAAATTGCTGGTTTGCTTTTGGAGGCACGCGAACAGTCCGGTGATATGGATGTCGTGGTTGGTATGGGTGTAAATTGCACCCATCATCCTGATGACACACCGTATCCTGCCAGTAATTTTCTATCCGAAGGTATAGACCTGACTGCTGATCAATTATTTGAAGCCTTAAAGTCGCGTTTGGTCCAGAATGTAAATTTATGGAACGCTGGTCGCGACTTTGAAACGATCCGCACTAAATGGCTGAAACACGCACGCGGTATCGGGCAAGAAATAACTGTACGTTTAGATAATGAGGAAATAAGTGGTCAATTTCGAGATATAAACAATCGTGGCCAACTTATTCTTGGTCTTTCTGACAAAACAGAACGCATTATAACCGCAGGAGATGTTTTCTTTCCTGACCGCACGCGCTAAGTCAAAGTTACACATTTCCAACTAAGGAATATTATGACTGATTCCCAATCCCCTGAACTCGTATTTTCTCCACTTGGTGGTGTTGGTGAAATTGGTATGAATCTCGCGCTCTATGGTTTTGGCCATGCGAAAGAACGAAAATGGATTGTTGTCGATTTTGGTATTTCTTTTCCTGGCCCTCATCAACCTGGTGTGGATGTTATTTTTCCTGACATCGCTTTTTTGGAAGATAATCGTAAAGACATCCTTGGGATATTTATTACCCATGCGCATGAAGATCACTATGGTGCGCTGCTGGAACTATGGCCAGCCGTTGAAAAACCAATTTATTGTTCGGCCTTTGTTGCGGGTCTCTTAAATGCTAAGGCCGCGCGTTACGGCGAATATCAAGCTGTGCCGACAACTGTTGTTGAACAAGGTGAGACGATAGATATAGGCCCGTTTAGTGTCGAATTTATCGCCGTTTCTCATTCAATTCCTGAACCAAATTCGTTGCTGATAACGACTGAGGCGGGCAGGGTATTGCATACGGGTGACTGGAAACTGGACCCAACTCCCGGTGCTGGACGTGCGACAGATGTTAAACGTCTTAAAGAGATTGGTGAGACTGGCGGTGTTGATGCCCTTATTTGCGATTCTACCAATGCCATGCGTGAAGGCGTAAGCCCGAGTGAAGCAGAAATTCAAGAAAATCTCACAAAAATTATCAAGAACGCAAAAAACCGCGTTGCTGTAACAACTTTTTCTTCAAACGTTGCGCGTATTCGCGCGATCGCGCTTGCAGCTAAGGCCGCAGATCGTCAAGTGGTGTTGATGGGTGCTGCCATGCGTCGTGTGGTCGATGTATCGCGAGAGCTTGGATATTTGGACGATGTGCCACCTTTCATCGGTGAAGCGGAATATGGCTATATGCCCCGTGAGAAAGTGCTGGTGATTTTAACGGGATCACAAGGTGAACCTCGCGCTGCTCTTGCGCGCATTGCTAGAGATGATCATCGCAACATCGCTTTTTCAAAGGGTGATCTGGTGATTTTTTCATCCCGTGCGATTCCTGGCAACGAGAAAGTAGTCGGTAATATCATCAATCAACTCGTAACAAGTGGTGTTGATGTAATTACAGATCGCGATGAAGTGGTCCATGTCACTGGTCACCCTCGCATCAATGAACTTGTACAAATGTATGATTGGGTAAAACCACGCTCGCTTATTCCTGTTCATGGCGAGGCTATGCATTTGCGTGCTCAAGCGCGTCTGGCATTGGGGGCGGGCATTAGCGATGTAATGGTCATTGATAATGGTGATGTGGTTCATGTTGCACCGAACGCGCTTCAAAAGGTTGATGAGGTGCCTGTCGGTATTTTGGTGCGTGACGGTAAATATATCCGTGATGAGGATGGGGCAGGCGTCAACATACGACGCAAGCTTTCGTTCGCGGGCATTGTGAATGTTGCTATTGTGCTAGATGCTAAAGGCGGTATTCCTGATGATCCAGCAGTCGAACTATTTGGTCTTCCCTTGGAAGATGATGAAGATGAATTGTTTGAAGATATTATTTTCAATGTTGTTCTCAACACGATTGAAGCGCTACCAATGAAAAAACGTAAAGACGAAGCTTTAGTCAAAGATGCTGTCTACCGTGCCGTGCGGGCCAAGGTAAATCACTTATGGGGCAAAAAACCATTTTGCTCAGTAATGATGCTAAGAGCATAGAGTGGAAAATTGTTATGATTGGTCGTTTAAATCATGTGGCAATTGCGGTGCCTGATCTGACAGCAGCCTGTGCACAATATGAAAATGCATTAGGTGCGAATATAACAAAACCGCAAGACTTGCCTGAGCATGGTGTGCGGGTTGTATTTGTTGAATTACCCAATACAAAAATTGAGTTTTTATATCCGATTGGCGATGATTCTCCGATCGCTGGTTTTCTTGAGAAGAACCCCACTGGTGGGATTCATCACATATGCTATGAAGTCGATGACATTATTGCCGCACGTGAACGCCTTATCAATCAAGGCGCTCGTGTGCTTGGGGATGGTGAGCCTAAAATCGGAGCGCATGGAAACCCTGTTTTGTTTCTCCATCCTAAAGATTTCCAAGGCTCTCTCATTGAGCTTGAGGAAGTATAGTAATGGCTGTAATTACCGTTTTTGCCTTTTATTTCATTTTGTGGTGGTTGGTTTTTTTTACCGTGCTGCCTATTGGCGTGCGCACTCAAGATGAAGATAATGATGTGACGCTTGGCACTGTATCGAGTGCACCTGTTCAACCAATGATTTTGAAAAAGATGCTGATCACTACATTGGTCTCTGCAGTTATTCTAGCCGTGATCTATTTGGTGGTTGTTGGTTTTGGCATCACGATTAAAGATGTTCCATTTTTGCCAACTTTTGAGCAGTTGTAAGCTTTCTCGTTATTCCTATTTTTATGAGGGTGCTAGCCAAAAAAAACAGGACCATAAGGTCCTGTGTTTATAGGTTCAGCTATCTGCTATTCCATTCCAATTTAATTGGTGCAGCGTGACAATGACGCGCCGGAAAACAGTCCCTCCCAAGACTTCAGAATGCTCATAATGGAATGGTGAAATCCACTCTCTATTCTCATTAAAGAAAAACATATACAACCTACAGGCACTTGTCACCTGTATAGTATAAAAAATATTACTGCATTGAGGCTTATGGTTTAAAGTCTATTGATGCTGCGCCCTTAATCTTATAATTTAATGGGATAGTCGGTGCGCGGCGTCGCTTTTTTCTTTTTATTATTATATCAATTAGTTGCGCATAATCAGCATTTTCTGAGCATATTTTTTTGAGTCATGTAATTTTTTGCTAGCTTGCGAGCAATTCTACAGATAACTGATATCTGTATGAAGTAAGAACATAGGACTATGGCCATGCGGCTTTCACAATATTTCCTTCCTATTATCAAAGAAACACCCAAAGAAGCGGAGATTATATCTCATCAGCTTATGCTGCGTGCTGGAATGGTACGTCAGCAAGCCGCCGGTATTTATACGTGGTTGCCATTGGGTTTGAAGGTGTTGGAGAAAATCAACGCTATCGTGCGTGAAGAAATGAACAGAGCTGGTGCAGTTGAGATTCTCATGCCTACCATTCAATCAGCTGATCTGTGGCGTGAAAGTGGCCGTTATGATGCATATGGCAAGGAAATGCTACGCATTCAGGATCGCCAAGATCGCGAGATGCTTTTTGGTCCCACCAATGAAGAAATGGTGACTGATATCTTCCGCAGCTATGTGCGTTCTTATAAAAGCTTGCCGCTTAATCTATACCATATTCAATGGAAATTTCGTGATGAGGTGCGCCCCCGTTTTGGTGTGATGCGCGGGCGAGAGTTTCTTATGAAGGATGCTTACTCTTTTGATGCAGATTATGAGACAGCAAAGCTCTCTTATCAGCGTATGTTTGCAGCCTATTTGCGCACCTTTAATCGCCTCGGATTGCAAGCAATTCCTATGAAGGCCGATACAGGACCGATTGGTGGTGATCTCAGTCATGAGTTTATTGTTTTAGCTAATACGGGCGAGAGTAATGTTTTTTGCCATAAGTCACACCTTGAGCGTGAAGCACCACCTGAAGACGTGGATTTCCAAGATCCCGCTGTTATGCAGGGCATTTTTGACGCATGGACTGCTGATTATGCCGCGGATGAAGAAATGCATGATGAACAGGCTTATGAGGCCATCAGCGAAGAAAATCGTGTGAGTACACGCGGTATTGAAGTAGGCCATATCTTCTATTTCGGTACTAAATATTCTGAAGCTATGGGTGCAACAGTTATGGGTTCTGATGGCGTGGAAAAACCTGTCCATATGGGGTCTTATGGTATTGGCCCATCTCGCCTTGTGGGCGGTATTATTGAGTCAAGCCATGATGACGATGGCATCATATGGCCACAGGGTATCGCGCCCTTTGATATTGGCCTTATCAATATGAAACCAAGTGATGATGCTACTGACCCTGCTTGTGAGCAACTCTATAATACCCTTATCAAAGTGGGCAAAGATGTGCTCTATGATGATACAGATACACGTGCGGGTGCTAAATTTGCTACAATGGATCTAATTGGATTGCCGCAGCAGATTATCGTAGGACCTCGTGGCCTGAAGGATGGTGTAGTAGAATTAAAGAATCGGGCAACAGGTGAACGGGAAACACTGACTATTGAAGCTGTGCTCAACAAACTAACAGCTTGAGTAGGCATGAATGGGGATTGGCGGGGCGCCAAAGTAGGATAGGTTTATGGATCTTCCGGTTAAAACACGTGCATTTTCAAAATTTGAATGGCTGATTGCTAGTCGTTATTTGAGGTCGCGACGTAAAGAAACTTTTATTTCCTTTATTGCGGGGCTTTCTTTTCTTGGAATTCTTTTAGGTGTTGCAACACTGATCATCGTTATGTCTGTGATGAATGGCTTTAGGACAGAGCTGCTTGACCGGATTTTGGGCATCAATGGGCACTTTATTGTCCAGCCTATGGATGGAGCAAACTTTGAGGATTTTGATGCAATTGCTAGACGTATTGAGGGTGTTGGCAATGTTGTGCGAGCCGTGCCTTTTCTTGAAGGGCAAGTGTTAGCAGCTGGGGCGCGTGAGCCAACGGGCACATTGGTGCGTGGATTGCGCGAGAAAGAAATCAACCGGATTGATTCACTTATCAATAATGTTCAATTGGGCACATTTGAAAGTTTTGACACATCTAAAGGTATTGCCCTTGGTTCACGCCTTGCACTCAAGCTTGGTGTTTCATTGGGCGACAATGTCACTTTGATTGCGCCGCGTGGTAATGTCACCGCTTTTGGGGTTACGCCACGGGTGAAAGCATATCCAGTTAAGGCTATTTTCGAAATAGGTATGTCGGAATATGATGCGGCGTTACTGGTGATGCCACTTTTAGAATCTCAAGCCTTCTTCAATAAAGAGGGTAAGGTCGATGCTATTGAGGTGTTTACGACAAATCCTGATTTAGTCGATATTTTGCGCCCAAAAATTGAAGAGGCCATTAATCGCACAGCCTTGGTCTCGGATTGGCGGCAGCGCAATCAAACCTTCTTTTCTGCGCTAGAAGTTGAGCGTAATGTGATGTTCATCATCTTGACCTTGATTATTCTTGTTGCAGCCTTGAACATCATTTCTGGCCTTACGATGCTGGTAAAAGACAAAGGCCGAGATATTGCAATCTTGCGAACCATGGGGGCAAGCCGTGGTTCAATCTTACGGATTTTCCTCATCACTGGCGCAGCAATTGGAACGCTTGGAACACTTGCAGGCTTTTGTGTTGGTATTCTTATCGCCGATAACATCGAACCAATCAGACAATTTATTTCCGAATTGACGCAAACTACGATCTTTCCACCGGAGCATTATTTTTTAAGCGAGTTGCCGTCTGATATTGATATGGGTGAGGTTATTTCTGTTGTCATTATGGCACTTGTGCTCTCATTCCTTGCAACACTTTATCCTGCGTGGCGGGCTGCCCGTTTAGACCCAGTTGAGGCTCTTCGCTATGAATAGTACAGTACGTGCCAATAATTTGGATGAGACGGGGACAGCCACAAGTCCTGCGGCGCCACTGGCTTTGGTCGATGTTGAGCGTCGTTTTAAACAACTCGACGGTGAGTTGACCGTTCTCGATGGCGCTAATTTGACCATCGGTGACGGTGAAATGGTGGCGTTGGTTGCTCCTTCAGGTGCAGGTAAATCAACATTGCTGCAGATAGCAGGCTTGTTAGAGAAACCAGACGCTGGCGAGGTTTATATTGCTGGTCGTTCTTGCGGTAAAGCAAATGATGAAACCCGTACATTGCTACGGCGATTGGAAATTGGCTTTGTCTATCAATTCCATCATCTTTTGCCAGAATTTGATGCATTAGAAAATTTGGTGCTACCACAAATGATTCGTGGCATGTCGACAGAAAAAGCTCAGGTGAGGGCTCTACAAGTTATGGAATATCTCAATATTGATCATCGGTCGACGCATCGACCGACAGAATTGTCAGGTGGTGAACAGCAGCGTGTTGCTATCGCCCGCGCTGTGATTAATGGACCACGCGTGTTGCTTGCTGATGAGCCGACTGGCAACCTCGATCCTGATACAGCATCCCACGTTTTTGAGGCTCTTATGGGTATTGTTCGCGGTAGCGGCCTTGGCGCTTTGGTTGCGACTCACAATATGGAGTTGGCAGCTAAAATGGACCGACGCGTGACATTGCGTGACGGTAAAATAGTCGAATTTTAAAGATTTGCTAACCCTGTTCTAATGGTAATTGTCGGGGTATTGACAATAGAACAAAACAAGAACATACTGAGCTGAACAACAAAAGGAAATACCCAATGTTACTTATTCGTGATTTCGCCGCTCTCATTTCTCTCGCTGCATTCTTCCTTGCCTCTACTTATTGGGCAGACGCATTTATTAAACTAACATAAGGTCTTAGAGGCTAAGAATGCTCAAAGTCACTTATGGCATTTGGGATTATTCACCCCAATGACGTTTCAATTTTTCTGCAAACACTTGTGGGCGTTCACAAATAGCCCAATGACCCGTATTGGGTTCTATGTGTAGGGGAACTGACCATTTGTCGCAAAACTGCTTGCCGAACTTTAATGGCACAAATGCATCCTTTTCTCCCCAAAATACCAGGCCATGCTTTGGAAGACCTGATAAGTCACCACCCCATTCATTGTGCATCTTAAGAGCTGATCTATAGAGTTTGAGGATAGAGCTTTTCATATGCCGGTTAAAATGAGGAACCTCGATGTTTGCAATATCGAGTGGCATACCAGAACTGAGCAGAACTTTTTTAAGACGTTTTTGGTTGAAATAGAGCATGAACAATTCGCCCTTAATTGGCGTTTGCCAAATGCGCGCCAGCGAGTGCCAACCAATTTCAGGTAATAGAACAGCATTCGTAACGGCCCATGTGCGAATAAGGTCAGGGCGCAGATGAATTGCACGCAGGCACAATATCGCCCCCCAATCGTGACCGACCAGATCTATGGGGCCATTATTTCGCTCTGCAGCTGCCTCAAGCACATTTATCAACCATTCGATATAGGCTTCTTTTGTGCTGGAAAAACCAGAAGGCGCCGGAGAAGCAAAACCGGGCAGGGCTGGTGTGACAATCTCATTTTCAGGCAGAGATAATTGTTCTTTAAGCGGCCCCCACATAGCAGGTGTATCAGGGACGCCATGAATGAAAACTCGAAGCATATGACAGCTTTCTTTTATAATATCGTGAATCCATGACATTAGACGATGCAATGATGTGTCGAATGCCAATCCTTTTTTTATTCAGCGATAATTTTTTTCATGTTTGTGAGTGCTGGCACCATGAGTTCACGGATTCTCTCCATAACCTCAATCACCTTTGGTTCATGGGGGTCGACTTCACGTGCAGGCCGCCCAAATCCGTCGAGCCTACAAACGTTAATCCAAGACTGTAATTCTGGTATTTGCGACCAAGCATATTGGTTTGTTGAATTGATAATCTGAGCTGCAATCCAAGTTTCCACTGTGTCGGTCATGGACATAGGTATAGCAAGCTTATTTTTGGTTTCATCGTCGTCAAACATTGACTCAATTTTGGCCAGCAAAGCCACACTAAACGTAGGTTGATAGAGCCGGATCATTTGTAGATCTATGCGATTTTTTGAAAAGATAGGCCATGGCTTATTAGGCTTGATCGCGCGGGCTGTACAATCAACATATAAGGTATCCGGTTTTGCTGGAATGGTTTCTTTTTCAAAGATGAGCTTTTCAGGTTCCACTCTTTTCACATGGCCATTGCGTATGATGTCTTTAATCTGCCGAAGATATGCAAATTCAGCTTTAGATACAGTTGGGCCATGCATGATTTGAGGGCGTACATTGGGGTCAACACGCATCCATATGCCTGCTTCTTCCATTCTTTCCGCAAAATCATCAACAGAAATTGCATCCCGTCCTGCTTCTAATTGGCGCGTTACGCCGCCATAACTCTCGTAAAAGCAAGCCCCACGAGGTTGTGCGAGAGCACGGTTCATCATCCACGGATCGCGCGGCATAATCCAGCTTATTTGATCTGAATCTGCGCCGTTATCTTTCAACCAGATAATAGAGTCCATTGCCGTCTTGCCTGCACCCACAATCGTATAATGACGATGTTTATGAGCATTGCTGGGTAGAAAGTTAGGAGGAATGCAGCGCACCCCTTTAGAGATACTAAATTTTCTTCTGTGAGTTAGAGGGATATTGGTTTCATAGATGGTGGCATCGACGAATTTTTTGCGCGCTGTTACGGTGATTGTTTTATCATTTAACAAATTGCGGATGACACCATCACCGATGTGTTCGTGCATGGGGAAATATTTAACACGTCCTGATGTTAAGAATTTATCGCGCATGACTTCATGGAAATAACTTGCGACTTCAAAGCCAGATGCCAGTTCCTCAAAACCTTTGTTGAGTCCTAAACGGTCAATTCTTCCGCTGCCCAATTCTCGTGAAGCAACACCATAATAGGACGAAGGCTGGTGTAATGACACAAATGGATAAGCTTCATTCCAATGCCCGCCCGGCTTGTCACGCCTATCAACCAACGTGAAATGCGCACCAGTCGTATCAAGCATCGTATCGACAAATGCTAAAGCCGTCGCTCCAGCACCGATAACAAGATAGTCGGTTTCAAAATCATCCAATTACTTCACTCCCAGTGATCTAATATATGATTTAATTTGGGAGTTTGTACACTAAACTATGTTCTCATACCCCAGTAGTAACACCTTATCACAAGCCAAATATTTTATTCACACGCTTGTGAGCGCACAAATCTTTAGGTGCTTCAATTTGCATATTCAGTGGATTAAACAATCTGAAGGCATCTGGGTCTCTCGACCATCTTATTAAATAGATTAAGTTCACTGAGGCGCTGTCGGTCATGTTATCAAAGACTGCTAGGAGAGTTTAATGGTAAATGATGCGGAATTCATACATTTAAGATGTCATTCCGCCTATTCGTTGCTTGAAGGCGGGATGAAAATCCCACAACTTATCTCTCTAACTAAAAAACATAATATGCCTGCATTGGGATTGGTTGATACGTGCAATCTTTTCGGGGCTTTGGAGTTTTCTGAAAAGGCTGCATCTGAAGGCATCCAGCCTATCATCGGTTGTCAGCTCAAATTATCAGATATCACCAATACTGATGATAATGAAACCCGCTTTAGCAACACGAACAATCAGTCATTTTCTAACATCGTTTTAATCGCGATGAATGATGAGGGATATAAAAATCTCGTCGCGCTCGTATCGCGTAGCTATATGGATACTAACGGTGAACAAGAGGCGCATATCACGCCTGATATGCTGCGCGATCTAAATCAAGGTATTATCTGCTTAAGTGGTGGTCGGGGTGGACCAATTGATAAGGGCATATTGGATAATCGCCTAGAGGAAGCAAAGAAAAGAGCCGAGCAACTCAAAAATATATTTAAGGATCGCTTTTATATTGAACTACAACGGGTTGATCTGGGCGAGGAGGCGCGGCGTGAGCCCCTCATAATCGATATTGCTTATGAATATGATATTCCATTGGTTGCTACCAACGAGCCTTTTTTCGCCAGTGAAGAGGATTATGAGGCGCATGATGCATTAATATGCATCTCTGAAGGCGCAGTATTACAGATGGATGACAGGCGGCGGCTGTCTAGTTCTTGCTATTTCAAAACACCGTCCCAGATGTGCGAGCTCTTTGCTGATATTCCTGAGGCAATTGATAATACAATTGAAATTGCCAAGAGATGTCACGTGCGTTCACAAACATGCGACCCAATCTTACCGCAATTCGCGGCCGAAGGGCTTAGTGGTGATGAAGCAGTTAAGGCAGAATCCAAGGCTTTGAAAGAGCAGGCCATCGCTGGGCTTAAAACGCGACTTGAGGTGCATGGTTGCGCCGAGGGGCGTATTGAAAAAGAATATTTTGATCGTCTCGATTTTGAACTTGGCGTGATCGAGAATATGAAATTCCCTGGGTATTTTCTAATCGTTGCCGACTTTATCAAATGGGCAAAAAATGAAGGTATTCCAGTTGGACCGGGCAGGGGTTCTGGCGCTGGTTCTGTGGTTGCATGGGCGCTAACCATTACTGATCTAGATCCGCTTCAGTTTTCACTTCTGTTTGAGCGGTTTTTGAACCCTGAACGTATATCAATGCCCGATTTTGATATCGATTTTTGTCAAGATCGCCGTGATGAAGTAATCCGCTATGTGCAGGAGCGCTATGGTCGCGATCATGTTGCGCAAATCATTACCTTTGGGTCGCTACAAGCCCGTGCTGTAATGCGCGATGTGGGGCGGGTCTTACAGATGCCTTATGGTCAGGTGGATCGTTTATGTAAGTTAGTGCCTAATAATCCTGCTAATCCTGTCACGTTGGCACAGGCTGTTGATGGCGAGCCTAAGTTGCAAGAAGCACGCAAAGAAGAGGAGGTGGTTGATCAGCTTATTTCCACGTCTCTCAAGCTAGAAGGGCTTTATCGTCACGCGTCCACTCATGCGGCCGGCATTGTGATTGGTGATCGATCACTGGAGCAACTAGTGCCTCTATATCGCGACCCGCGATCAGACATGCCTGTCACACAGTTCAACATGAAATGGGTTGAGCAGGCAGGCCTTGTTAAGTTCGATTTCTTGGGCCTCAAAACACTCACTGTTCTGAAAAAAGCCGTTGACCTGATTGCCAAGCGCGGCGTTGATGTGGACCTAAACGCTTTGCCACTCGATGATGACAAGACTTATGAGATGCTGGCGAAAGGCGAGTCTGTTGGCGTGTTCCAACTTGAAAGTCAGGGCATGCGCAAAGCACTTGTGGGCATGAAGCCGGATGTTTTTGAAGATATTATTGCGCTCGTGGCTCTTTATCGTCCAGGGCCAATGGATAACATACCTGTCTATAATGATCGTAAGCACGGCCGAGAAAAACCTGATTTTATTCATCCTAAAATTGAGAAATATCTGAAAGAAACACAAGGCGTTATCATCTATCAAGAGCAGGTAATGCAGATCGCGCAAGAACTGGCGGGGTACTCACTGGGTGAAGCAGATATGTTACGCCGTGCTATGGGTAAGAAAATCCGTGCAGAGATGGAGGCACAGCGCACTCGTTTTGTTACGGGGTCTGTTGAAGGTGGTTTAAAAAAATCTAAAGCAAATGAAATCTTCGATCTACTGGCAAAATTTGCAAACTATGGCTTCAACAAATCCCACGCGGCAGCCTATGCTTTGGTTGCTTATCAAACAGCCTATTTGAAAGCAAACTATCCGGTTGAGTTTATCGCGGCCTCCATGACTTTAGATATGGGAAATACTGATAAATTAAATGATTTCAAGAGGGAAGCAAAAAGACTTAATATAATCGTTGAAATACCTAACATCAATAAATCGGGTGCGGAGTTTGATGTTGATGGCAATACAATCTTTTATGCGTTGTCTGCAATCAAAGGTGTTGGCGGGCAGGCAGTATTGGATATTGTGGCACAACGCCCGCAAAATGGGTTCGCTGATTTATCGGATTTCGGCCACAGGTTGGACCCAAAGTCGATCAATAAACGTACGTTAGAAAACCTCATTTCAGCAGGCGCTTTTGACAGCTTAGTTTCCAATAGGGCGCAAGTACTGGATGCGTTGGAGCAGATCGTGGCACTTGCTCACCGTCGACAAGAAGAAAAACGCAGTGGGCAAAATGACATGTTTGCCGCAGTATCAGGTCCTGAGCCTGTCAGGCTAAAACCAATACAAGATTTTGACATAGCCGATAAGCTTGCGCGCGAGCTCGCTTCTGTGGGTTTTTACCTCAGCGCCCATCCGCTCGATGAATACCAAAACCTACTCAAAAAGCTTGGCGTCAAGCCGTGGCTCACCTTTGAAGAAGATGTTCGAAAAGGTTCGCCTGTTGGAAAGCTTGCAGGAACGATTGTATCCAAACAGGAACGCAATACCAAAACTGGAAACCGCATGGCTATTTTGAATATATCAGATGCCAGCGGCCAATATGAAGCTGTTTGTTTCAGTGAGACATTGGCGAAGCACCGTGATGATTTAGAAGCAGGATCTTCTGTCATTTTGATTGTTGCGGCGGAAGACCGACCAGAAGGGGTTAATGTTCGTATCCAGTCTGTTGAACCACTCGACCGCGCGGCCTCAAATTTCACAGGTGCATTGAGCATTTTCATCAAAGAAACAGGCGCTATTGAGCATTTACACAAGCAGTTACCGGTTAGTGAGAATGGTAAAGGAGGCACCGTGAGTGTCTTCGTTTATGACGAAACAACTGGTCGTGAGGTGGAGATCAAATTAAACGACAAATATATGCTCACACCCAAGCTCTCTGGAGCTTTAAAGGCCATGCCGGGTGTCGTGGATGTTGAACTTCATTAGCAAATATAATTATGAGCAATAAGCGGATATAAAAAAAAGCATTTTTACTTGCAAAATTACGTCAAGCAATGTACGACCCGCGCATCACACACACGGGCTAGGCGCTACGGACAACTTCGTAGTTCCATTCGGTGAAACCACACGGCCCGTGGAGGAAAAACCGAAAAAGGAGAATAGAGCCATGGCTCTACCAGAATTTTCTATGCGTCAACTCCTGGAAGCAGGCGTTCACTTTGGTCACCAGACACACCGTTGGAATCCGCGAGTTGAGAAATATCTCTTTGGCTCACGCAACAACATTCACATCATTGATTTGTCACAAACTGTACCGCTTTTGCATCAAGCATTGAAAGCAGTCAGCGATAGCGTCTCCAAAGGCGGACGGATTCTTTTTGTTGGAACAAAACGTCAAGCCTCAGAAATTATAGCAACGTCATCAAAGAGCTGCGCACAATATTATGTGAATGCGCGCTGGCTTGGTGGCACGTTGACAAACTGGACAACGATTTCAAATTCAATCAAACGTTTGCGCGAACTTGAAGAAATGTTGGCTGGCGACAAAGCAATGTCTTTCACCAAGAAGGAGCGCCTAACGCGAACACGCGAGCTTCAGAAACTTGAGCGTTCGCTTGGTGGCATCAAAGATATGGGCGGCCTGCCAGACATGTTGTTTGTTGTCGACACCAACAAAGAATCAATAGCGATTCAAGAAGCCAACCGTCTTGGTATTCCTGTTATTGCGATCCTTGATTCTAACTGTTCACCTGATGGGGTCGATTACCCAATTCCTGGCAATGACGATGCTGGTCGTGCGATTTCACTATACTGCGATCTCATCGCCCGTGCATCAATTGATGGAATTAGCCGTGGGCAAGGTTCATCTGGCATGGATGTTGGCGAGTCTGAAACAATTGCAGAACCTGCATTGGTAGACGCGCCAGTGGCGGCTGTTGAAGCCGTTGCTGAAGTGAAAACTGAAGCTGAGCCAGAGAAAAAAGCTAAAGCGGCACCAAAGAAAAAAGCTAAAGCAAAAAGCGATGATACATCTGCAAGCCTCTTTGCAGCACCTGAAGGTGATGCAGATGATTTGAAAAAAATCTCTGGCGTTGGTCCTGTTCTTGAGAAAAAACTCAATGATTTGGGGATTACAAAATTTGCACAAGTGGCTGCTTTCACTGCAGAAGATATTGCTAAAGTTGACGATGCACTGTCATTCAAAGGCCGTATTGAACGTGATGACTGGCTAACACAAGCCGCAGCACTTGCCGCTGAATAAGTGATTTAAAACATCTGTATACAGGTGTTTTCACTATCGTTTGAAACTAATGCACCAGTAAACTTAGGGTGCAAAACCTAAATGAGGATGACATGGCTATAACAGCATCCATGGTCAAAGAGCTCCGCGATAAAACTGGCGTGGGCATGATGGACTGTAAAAAGGCATTAAATGAGAATAATGGCAACCTAGAAGAAGCAATCGATTGGTTGCGTACCAAAGGCCTTGCAAAAGCCGCTAAGAAAGCTGGCCGTGTTGCTGCTGAAGGTTTGGTTGGTGTTGCAGCAAGCGGCACGAAAGCTGCCGTTATTGAGCTAAACTCCGAAACAGACTTCGTTGCACGAAATGATGCGTTCCAAGCTTTGGTCAAAAACATCGCAACAGTTGCCTTGTCAGTTGATGGTGATATTGATGCCCTTGCTAAGGCAGATTATCCCGAAGGTAATCGCAGTATTGAAGCTGAAATCACTGATGCTATCGCTACAATTGGTGAAAACATGAGCCTGCGTCGTGCGGCTTCTTTGCAAGTGGATAATGGTGTCGTCGCTACATATATTCATAACGCTATTGCGGATGGTATCGGCAAGATTGGTGTACTCGTTGCGCTAGAATCAACGGGTGATACGGATAAGCTCAATGCTTTCGGTCGTCAGGTTGCGATGCATATTGCGGCGGTCAACCCACTTGCAGTAAGCTCTGATGAATTGGACCAAGAAATTGTTGAGCGTGAACGCGCTGTTTATGCAGAACAAGCCAAAGCATCTGGCAAACCTGATAATATTGTTGAGAAAATGGTCGATGGCCGGATTCAAAAATACTTCAAAGAAGTTGTATTGCTTTCACAGGTTTTTGTTATCGACGGCGAAAATACTGTCGAAAAAGCAGCAGAACTTGCTGCAAAAGATATTGGCGCTCCAGTCAAAATCAAAGCGTTCGAGCGTTTTGTTTTGGGTGAAGGTATAGAAAAAGAAGAAGAGGATTTTGCAGCAGAAGTAGCTGCGATGTCTGGCAACTAGTCTTTGTCGTCAAATTCATTAAAAAGCCGGCGCTTAATACGCCGGCTTTTTTCTGCCTATAACATAAACAAAAATGTCGGGATTGCTTATCATATGCCCGCATATCGGTTCACATCATACCAAGGTTAGTGTATGCGAGATTGAACAGTTATCTTCAAATCGGGAAAAGCCAACAATGTCTGATGATCTTCCCTTTAAAAGTATCTTACTGAAAGTCTCAGGTGAAGCTTTGATGGGCGATCAAGGCTTTGGCATTGATAGATCTGTCATTGATCGTGTTTCAGAGGAAATTGCCGCTGTCACATCTCTTGGCGTGCGTGTGGCGGTTGTTGTGGGTGGCGGTAATATTTTTCGCGGCGCTGATGTGCAAATAGCTGATGAAAACCGTGTCGCCGGACACCATATGGGCATGCTGGCAACCGTGATGAATTGCATAGCGTTGCATGATGGATTGCTAGAAGCTGGGCTTGATGCACGGGTCATGTCTGCCATAGCAATGCCTGAGATTTGCGATACATTTTCACAAAGAGAGGCACGCGAAGCCTATGATAACGGCGAAGTAGTGCTTTTTGCTGCTGGAACGGGAGCTCCTTATTTTACAACAGATACAGGGGCTGCATTAAGAGCACTCGAGATGGATTGCGATGCTCTATTTAAAGGCACCAATGTGGATGGCATCTATACGGCTGACCCGAAAAAAGATGATAAAGCTGAGCGTTTTGATAAAATTACACATGATGAGGTCATTGAAAAGGGCCTTGAAGTGATGGATGTTGCCGCAGTTGCGCTTGCCAAACAAGGAAATATTCCTGTAGTTGTTTTTTCAATTCAAACGCCAGGCGCATTATTTGAGATAATAAATGGAGCAGGGCGTTGTACTATTGTTCGTTAGCTATCAAGTGACGCACGATAAGATAATAGTATAGTATTAAGCCGAGATAGGCGCATAGCCTACAATGAAAGTGATGGAGAATATGTCAGATAACCCGGTAGACTTCGATGATTTGAACCGCCGAATGGAGGGGGCTCTTACGTCACTTAAAAGCGAATTAAACAGTTTGAGAACAGGCCGCGCTTCTGCAAGCCTTCTCGATTCTGTTATGGTGGATGCTTATGGATCACAAATGCCAATCAGTCAGGTTGGAACTATATCAGTACCAGAACCACGCACTGTATCCGTTCAAGTCTGGGACAAGACCATGGTGGCCGCAACGGATAAGGCTATTCGTGAATCCAATCTAGGCTTAAATCCTATTATGGATGGCCAATTGCTCCGTATTCCTATGCCAGAACTAAATGAAGAACGACGCAAGGAGCTTGTTAAGGTCGCTAATCAATACGCCGAGCAAGCCCGTATTGCCGCGCGGCATGTGCGACGTGACGGTATGGATACCTCTAAACAAGCTGAAAAAGATGGCGATTTAGGCAAGGACGATGCCCATAAGGCTTCTGATAAAATACAAAAGATGACGGATGATTTTATTACTAAAATTGATGAAATGTACGCGGAAAAAGAAAAAGAAATAATGCAGGTGTAACGCACATCACGCGAAAGCCAGATCAATCATGTCAGATGCATCTATAATCCCAATCCAGCCAGAAGAGCCAGACAACCGTCAATCGCCGCGTCATGTCGCGATCATTATGGATGGCAATGGACGTTGGGCAAAAGAACGCGGTCTACCACGAGTTGAAGGGCATAGAAAAGGTGTCGATGCCGTTCGCGATATCACGAGGATTGCGGGTGAGAGCGGCATTGAATTTTTAACGCTGTATAGCTTCTCTTCTGAGAATTGGAACCGGCCAGCAAGCGAGATCACTGAACTTTTTAGTTTGCTGCGGTTTTTCGTGCGCAAATATCTTGCCGAATTACATCAAAACAACGTCTGTCTCAAAGTTATAGGCGATGAAGAAGACGTTCCTGATGATATTAATAAACTGGTTCGTGATGCCGTTGAACTGACAAAAGATAACGATGGGCTGACACTGGTGATTGCCTTTAATTATGGCTCCAGAAATGAGATTACTAAAGCGACAAAAAGAATTGCAAAAGCGGTCGCTGATGGAAAACTTTCCGTTGACGAAATCACCATCGATGTGGTGAGTGAGCATCTCGACACCAAAGGCATTCCTGACCCTGATCTTATTATCCGTACAAGCGGCGAACAAAGATTGAGCAACTTCCTGCTATGGCAGGTAGCTTATTCTGAATTTGTATTTACTGACTGCAAATGGCCTGATTTTGATAAAAATGCCTTCACAGAAGCGCTCAATGAGTTTTATCGACGAGATCGTCGCTTCGGGGCAATAGAATCAGCACAGACGAGCAGTTAGAACCATTGTCAAAACCAGCATCACCCAGCGATTTTAAAACGCGACTGATATCGGCTCTAGTGCTTGCTCCTATTGTTATTCTCCTCGCATGGCTTGGTGGTTTATGGTTTGCAGCGCTCATGATTGTTGTCGCCGCTATCATGTATTGGGAGTGGACAACAATCACTGTTCGCGCCATAGACATCCGCCGTGATATCTTCGCTGGCATCATCATAGTGGCTCTCATCATACCAGTCATAATCATGCCATCTATGACGCCGGTCTTGCTTTCCTTTGCCTTGATCGCGATAGGCGCTTTTGTGGTTTTGATCTTCAAACAAAAAATCGGCTGGAACATAGCTGGTGCTGGTGTTGCCAGCAGCTTAGCGCTTTGTTTAATTTATATCCGCAATTCACCGGATCATTCTACAGGTCTTATCTTGCTGATTTTCCTTTGCTTTAGTGTCTGGGCTGCAGATATTTTTGCCTATCTGGTAGGGCGCACAGTCGGTGGTCCTAAATTGATGCCAAAAGTTTCACCGAAAAAAACATGGTCAGGTTTTTTGGGTGGCATGGCAGGCGCTATTTTTACCGGATCAATGGTCGCATTCATTGCCGCGCCCGATAAAGTAATTTTGTTCTCATTCGTTGCGCTTGCTGTGGCATTAGCTGCACAAGCTGGGGATTTAATTGAATCAGCTATAAAACGTCACTTCAATGTTAAAGATGCCAGCAACCTCATCCCTGGGCATGGTGGTGTGCTAGACCGTGTCGACGGTCTTACTTTAGCGGCCTATGCATTTGTTATAATTCATGGCATAGGCATCTTCGATTAATAAATAACGTCAATATACGAAAGCGTTTTATGGATAACAGGCCTTCATCAAAAGCCAAGCAGCGCCGGATTTCAATATTGGGTGCGACGGGCTCAATTGGCAAAAGCACGCTGAGTATCGTTGAGACGCATCCTGATCTCTATAAGGTTGTGGCTGTCACGGGTGGTGGCAATGTTGCGCGACTGGTAGAAATTGCTCGCGCAACGCGTGCAGAATTTGTAGCCATTGCCGATGAAACCAAGCTTGGTGAGCTAAAAGAGGCACTCAGTTCTTTGCCCTGTGAAGTAGCGAGTGGTGATGCAGGCATTATTGAAGCTGCGAAAATGTCATGTGACATGACTATATCCGCTATTGTTGGCTTTGCAGGTCTAGCTCCTACTTTGGCCGCTTTAGATGCATGTGAGACATTGGCATTGGCAAATAAAGAAAGCCTTGTTTGTGCAGGAACGCTTGTGCGCAAAAAAGCAGCTGCTAACAATGTTGAACTATTGCCTATGGATTCAGAGCATAATGCTATTTTTCAGGCGTTGAATGGTGAAAAGATAGACAGCGTTGAAAAAGTGACGCTGACTGCATCAGGCGGGCCTTTTAGAACTTGGAGCAAGGCTCAAATTGCTGAAGCCGGACCAGAGCAAGCCCTCAAACATCCCAACTGGAGTATGGGCGCAAAAATCACTATTGATTCAGCAACGCTGATGAATAAGGGTTTGGAAGTCATTGAAGCTCATCACCTTTTCCCTATAAGACATGATCAGCTTGATGTTGTTGTACATCCCGAATCTATCATTCATGGCATGGTTTCCTTCATTGATGGCGCGGTCATTGCTGAACTTGGTTGCCCTGATATGCGCACGCCAATAGCACACTGTATGGGGCATCCTGAACGCATCAGTGCCCCGGTGGAACGTCTGAACCTTGCCAAGCTCGGCAGCCTTACGTTTGAAGAACCTGATTATGATCGCTTTCCCATGTTGGGCTTGGCGCTTGAAGCTTTGGCAAAAGGTGATATTGCGACCAACTTGCTCAATGCAGCGAATGAAATTGCGGTCCATCAATTCTTGAATAACGGACTGTCTTTTTATGGCATGAGTGATTTGGTGGCCAATGTTTTAGATGAAGGCCTTAAAAACTTCTCTAGCTCACAATCGATAGAAAGCTTAGAGGAAGCTATTGAAGTTGATCATTTTGCGCGCAACAAAGGGTTTGATTTTATGAAGATTGCCTCTTAATTAGATCGCAACCGCTTCGTAATCAGACCATCATTCATCGTATTTTAGTTTTCAATTGCTTTAATGCATAAATGCATCATAAACCGTTCCTATAAAAACAGTTGGAACACGTGGAGTTCAATATGGAATTTATTAGCGAATGGTTTTTCTGGCTTATTGGCTGGGGATTGCCTTTCTTATTTGTTCTCACAATTGTTGTGTTCTTTCATGAGCTTGGCCATTTTATGGTGGCGCGCTGGAACGGGGTAGGGATCGCTAAATTTGCGATTGGCTTTGGACCAGATATCTTTAGCTTTACCGATAAGAAAAATACAATCTGGGCTTTTTCAATAATTCCGCTAGGCGGCTATGTGAAATTTATCGATGACGCTAATCCAGCAAGCATGTCAGGTGATACAAGCGAACTTGAATCTGCGGGCTATGATAAGTCCACATTTTTTGCCAATAAAAAACTATGGCAACGCGCAGCCGTTGTTGCAGCAGGTCCGATTGCTAATTTCATCTTAGCTGTTGTGATTTTCTCTGGCATATTTTTTATAAACGGCCGTGATATTCTGACTGCGCAAGTAGATGAAATAGTCGCTGATAGTGTTGCAGCAGCAGCAGGATTTCAGCCCGGCGATACAATCATCAAAGTTGACGACCAAATTATCGAAAGCTTCTCTGATCTTCAAAGAAAAGTGTCGGTCAGCGCAGAAATTCCACTTGTGTTCATTGTGAATAGGAATGGAAATAACGTTACCATCAATGCAACTCCCGCATTTCGTGAGGTTGATGATGGTTTGGGTGGTACTCAACGCATAGGTCAGCTCGGTATCCAACGCAGTGGAAATGCCGATGCGATCATCAATAAACAATTTGGACCATTAGAAGCCGTGGGCGAGGGCGCTGGCGAAACATGGTACATTATGAAGCGCACTGTGCAATTTTTTGGTGGCCTCATAACTGGTAGAGAATCGATTAATCAGCTCGGCGGCCCAATCCGAATCGCTGATGTTTCTCAACGTGTTGCTGCTATCGGTTTCACAGCACTTATAGGGCTGACTGCTGTTTTGTCAGTTAGTATCGGCATCATGAATCTTATGCCTGTACCTGTGCTGGATGGTGGACATCTAATTTTTTATGCTCTGGAAGCTGTCAGAGGGCGGCCTGTGAGTGAAAAAACGCAAGAAATCTGCTATAAAATAGGCTTCGCATTTTTGCTCACATTTATGATTCTGGTGACTACGATTGACATCAATCGATGGCTCAACTGAATCGCCGCAAAACGCAGACTTTATCGCTATCGTTCACAAAGTGTTTCAAAGATGCAATGCATTGTAAATATTTTGTTAATTTCAAATGGTAGTTTGGCTTGCTTATGAGCTCATTTTTTGCCAAAAGATTATAAAGTAAAAGGAATCTCTATAAACGAGTGACTTCAGAAGCGAATTTAAGGCAGTTTGATTAATGAAATTTATGAACATCCGTCTCCTTGCTAGTTTTTTTGTTATCACAACTATATTTATGACATCACTGGCTGCTAGCATTTTTGACGCGTCGTTTTCTGAAGCGAAAGCTCAAACAATTTCGTCGATTCAGGTTACAGGTAATCAACGCATCGGTCGTGAGACCGTTTTGACTTATGTTACCGCTCAACCAGGCCGCCGTGCATCACCCATTGAAATTGATGAGTCATTGAAAGCTCTCTTTGCGACAGGATTGTTCAAAGATGTATCAATTACAACCAGTGGCAGCACTTTGGTTGTTAATGTAGTCGAAAATCCAGTGGTCAATGGCATCGCCTTTTTAGGTAATGATAAACTTGATGAGACTCAGCTGAATTCTATCCTTTTAACGAAGGCACGCGGTGTATTTGATCGTGAGCAAGTTGCTGTTGATGTTGATCGCATCAAGGAAGCCTATAAATCAGTTGGCCTCTTTAATGTGGCAGTAAAATCTAGAATTGACGGGCTTGATAGCAATCGAATCAATGTGCTTTTCAGTATCGAAGAGAATAAAAAAACAGGCATCGCGAAAATTAATTTTGTTGGTAACAAAGCATTTGGTGACGGACGCCTAAGAAATGCTATTGCGACACGCGAAACTGGATTATTGGGCTTCCTTCAATCAAGTGATATTTATGACGCAACGCGATTAGCTGCCGATGAAGAACAATTGCGTCGTTTCTACTTCAATCATGGTTATGCAGATTTTGAAGTTATTTCTTCTGTTGTTGATATTGATGAAAAGAAAAACAAGTTTTTCATAACGATCACTGTGAACGAAGGTGAACGATACAGATTTGGTAAGATTGCTATTGATACTGTTCTGCTTGATGTGAACCCAGATGATTTCCTTCCGTTGATTACAACGAAGGAAGGCGACATTTATGATGCGCAAAAAGTTGAGCGCAGTATCGAAGCATTATCCTTAGCTGCTGCTGGTAAAGGCTTTGCTTTCGCTCAAGTTCGTCCACGCGGTGAGCAAATTGACGGTCGGATCATCAATATTACTTATGCTATTGACCAAGGTCCGCGCGTTTTCGTCGAACGGATCAACATTTTGGGCAACACGCGCACACGTGAATACGTAATACGCCGTGAATTTGATATTGCAGAGGGCGATGCTTTCAACCAGTCTTTGATTACGAAGGCTGAGCGACGCATTAGAAATCTTGGTATTTTTCAAAGTGTTAGGGTGACTAGAGCACGTGGCAGTGCGCCTGACCGTGTGGTTTTGACCGTAAATGTTGAAGAGCAACCAACGGGCGATCTTTCTTTTGGCGCGGGTGCTGATCTATCTGGTGGATTTTTGACAAATGCCGCTCTTACAGAGAGAAATTTCTTGGGTCGAGGGCAGTTTGTCAGACTTGCCGTTGGTATCGGAACCGGCAATCAGACTTATGATTTAAGCTTTACCGAACCATTCTTCCTCGGTCGCCGAATTAGTGCAGGCTTTGATCTCTTCAGACGTAATAGTGAAGACCAAGATAGTCGAAGCTTTGATGTGAGCAACACAGGTGCGTCAGTTCGTTTCGGCTTGCCCGTAACAGAGAACTTAAGGCTTGGGGTTAACTATACCTACGATAAAGAAAGCCTGTCTGATATTGATCTAGAAGATGCGCCTGCTTCTATTATATCCCAAGGTGAGGGTGATGTTGTGACATCATCACTAGGGTATGCTGTGACCTATAATTCACTTGATAGTAATCAAAACCCAACAGATGGTATTAATTTCAGGTTCACGCAAGAATTTGCAGGCATTGGTGGAGATGTTAATTTTCTTAAGACGGAAGCGCGCGCTGTTGCCTATCATGAGTTAAATGCCAATCACCAAATTGTTGGTCTTGTTAGAGCTCGAGTTGGTAACATAACGGGCATCGGTGAAGATGTTCGCCTTCTTGACAACTTCTTTGCGGGCGGAGACTTGGTTCGTGGTTTCGAAAACCGTGGTATCGGTGCACGTGAAAATGGTGACACTAGCGATGATGATGAAGATGTTGGCAATGATGCTGTAGGTGGGCTTAATTTCTTTGGCGTTTCTGCTGAAGTATTATTCCCTATACCGTTAGTGCCACGTTCAATTGGCGTCAAAGGCGCTCTATTTGCTGATGCTGGTTCTGTATTTGGGCTTGATGATAGTGTCACAGAAGATCTTATTCCAGGATCTGATGACTTTAGCCTTCGTTCTTCTGTTGGTATTGGCTTCGAGTGGAAATCACCATTTGGACCTCTACGCGGTGACTTTGCTTGGGTTTTATCTGATGAAGAATTTGATGATACACAGTTCTTCCGTATTGGTGGCGGTACACGTTTCTAGGCGTTCTACATCATTCAAGAAAACCTGTATTACTGCGGAGAACACTCCTATTGCTTGATGTTGAAACAACATTTTTTCCCAATCCTGAGGCTGTCAAGCTATCAGCGATTGCGGAAATGACAGGTGCATTGATAAAATCAAATGATACGTCAGATCCTGTCATAAACGGTATAGCGCCGTTGAATGATGCAAGAGCAGGCACCATCAGTTTCATTGATAATCCTAAATACCTTGATGAACTTCAAAATACGTCTGCTACCGCTTGTTTTTGTGCAAAAAAATACACAACAAAAATACCTGAAGGGGTGATTGCATTAGAAATATCTGATCCTTATCGCGCCTTCGCACAGACGTCAGCTTTATTGTACCCATCAGCATTAAAGCCAATTCATGGTATCAAAACTGGCACAATTTCCGAGCAAGCCTATATAGCACCCACGGCTAAATTAGAAGAAGGTGTCACTGTCGAAGCATTCGCTTATATCGATGAAAATGCCTTGATCGGAGCGAATACCTATATTGCATCAAACGCAAGAATTGGTGCGAACGTAAAAATAGGTCGCGATTGTTCTATCACCTCAAATGCTGTTATCCAGCATAGTTTGATTGGCGACCGCGTTATTATTCATCCCGGTGTCAAGGTTGGCCAAGATGGCTTTGGGTTTGCAATGTCACCTCAAGGTCACCTAAAAATACCGCAAATTGGTCGCGTTATTATTCAAGATGATGTTGAAATTGGTGCTAATACTGCAATTGATCGAGGCGCGACACGCGACACGGTGATTGGTGAAGGAACTAAAATCGACAACCATGTCCAGATCGCCCATAATGTGGTTGTTGGCCGTCATTGCGTATTGGTTTCACAAGTCGGCATATCGGGAAGCGCCACACTGGAAGATTTTGTTGCCATTGGAGGTCAGTCAGGCGTCAATGGGCATGTCACCGTTGGTATGGGCGCACAAATAGCAGCAGTCAGTGCCGTGCATGACGATGTCCCAGCAGGTGCGCGATGGGGAGGTGTACCCGCGCGTCCCATACGCGAATGGTTTAAAGAGCGACTTTTACTCATGAAAATGGTAAAAGAAAACAAGAAATAAGCGAATATCAAAGAATTAATCACCCGCTGAGGAGGAGAAGAAATATGGATGCTTCTTCGAATACGACATTAGAAACAGCTGACATCATGAAAATTATGGAGCTTTTGCCCCATAGATATCCCTTCTTGATGATTGACCGAATTATAGATATCGATGCTGATAATTCAGCGACAGGAATTAAAGCTGTTACGATTAATGAACCGCATTTCCAAGGTCATTTTCCTGATCAACCTGTCATGCCTGGTGTGCTTCTTATAGAAGCCATGGCACAGACAGCCGGTGCTATTTGCGTCAATGCAGACAAAAATACAAATGCACCATCACTGGTGTACTTCATGACGATTGACCGTGCTAAATTTAGAAAACCTGTAGTGCCGGGTGATGTGGTTAAAATACACGTTAAAAAGCTTAAGCAACGTCGTAATATTTGGAGGTTTGCCTCAGAAGCAATTGTAGATGGCAACAAAGTTGCCGAGGCAGAAATCAGCGCCATGCTTATCGCAGGCGAAGACCAATAACAGTAAGGTAATTCAATATGGCCAGTATACACCCAACAGCGTTGATCTCAGACGATGTAAAGCTAGGTGATAATGTTGACATAGGACCTTATTGTGTTTTGGAAGGTAATATCACCATTGGTGATAATGCGACCCTCAAAAGCCATGTTTCACTTGCTGGAAACACGACAATTGGCAGTGGTTTGAAGGTTTATCCCTTCGCATCTATTGGCAACGACCCTCAAGACCTGAAGTTTAAGGGCGAGGAGACTAAGCTTGTTATCGGTGATAATTGTATTATCCGAGAAGGGGTGACGGTTAATCCAGGAACGGCAGCAGGTTCAATTGAAACACGAATTGGAAATAATTGTGTCTTACTCGCCAATTCGCACGTTGCACACGATTGTGTGCTGGGTGACAACGTCATATTGTCAAACGGTGTTCTAATTGCTGGCCATGTGTCGATCGGCAATCATGTAATCATGGGCGGAGGGTCGGCTGTGCACCAATTCACTCGCATTGGCGATCATGCCTTTATTGGTGGACTTGCAGGCATTGAAAATGACGTTATACCTTTTGGTATCTCTCTTGGTAACCGAGCTTATCTTGGCGGCATTAATCTAATCGGCATGAAAAGGCATGGCATTGCACGCGAAAGTATTCATGCGGTGAGACAGGTTTATAAAGATCTATTTCTCGAACAAGACGAGACCCTGCAAGTACGACTCGACAAGCTCTCTGAAGAACTTCTTCAAGACCCACAAGTAGCCAGTATCGTCACTTTTATACAAGCGGCTTCTGATCGTTCATTGTGTGTTCCACGCACTGTTAAGGAATAGTCATTTTGATGATGGCCTCAAACCCAAAAGAAAAGCCAATTGGTGTTTTCGCTGGTGGTGGTGGCATAGTTGGCGAATTAATAAGTGCACTGGAAAGCAAGGCGCAGCCCTTTGCGGTGGCGGCTATCGAAGGCGAGAGTGATGATGAGCTCAAGGCCGATATTATTTCCCATTTTAAATGGGGGCAAATTGGGAAGATTGCCACGTATTTCCGCGAGCAGGGCTGTGAAAAACTGGTGCTCATTGGGCGTATAAATAAGCGACCAGATTTTCTTAATATTGTTGCAGACCCAAGCACTCTTAAACGTATTCCTAAAATAGTTGCAGCCATGACGGGTGGCGATGACAGTCTTTTGCAAAAGGGCATCAAAATCATCGAAGAAGAAGGTTTCACCGTCATTGGTGCCCAAGAAGTCGCGCCCGAATTGCTACTTGAAAAAGGGCTCTTTGGCAGCAAAAAATCCTTCTCTCATTTTGCAGAAGATGCTGTTACCGGGAAAGCCGTTTTAAGAGACCTTGGTAAACATGACATCGGCCAAGCCTTGGTTATACATAATGGACGTGTGCTGGCTGTTGAAGGTGCAGAAGGCACTGACAATATGTTGCGGCGGGTCAAAATGTTACGTGAGGAAAAGCGCATCACCAATAAGGGCGCAACTGGCGTTTTAATTAAAGCCGCAAAACCCAATCAAGACTACCGAGTTGATTTGCCGACAATCGGGCCACAGACAATTAGGCTTGCTTCTGACGCAGGTCTTGCTGGCATAATTTGTGAAGCAGGAAAGGTGCTTGTGGCCAGCCGCTCAGAGACATTCGCATTAGCAAAGAAACATAAAGTATACCTATCAGGTGAGGGTGGATTTAGTCATGAGTGATGCGCTATTCCATGTTTTCATTGTAGCGGGCGAGGAATCCGGTGATCAGCTGGGGGCGACGCTCATAAAAGCTCTCAAACAGCGCCTAGGAGGTGATTTGATTGTCTCTGGTGTTGGTGGGCGAGCCATGACGGAACAGGGCTTACAATCGCTGTTTGATATGGATGAAATTGCGGTTATGGGTGTGACAGCTGTTATCCCACGGCTACCGAAAATCCTCAAACGCATCAATGAAACGGCGAAAGCTGCTATTGCTGCTAAGCCTGACGCCCTTGTTATTATAGATAGTCCGGACTTCACGCACCGCGTGGCTCGTAAAGTAAAGGCGGCAATGCCAAACTTACCTGTTATCGACTATGTCTGCCCTAGTGTATGGGCATGGCGGCCTGGTCGTGCGAGTAAAATGAGAACCTATGTCGATCATGTTTTGGCACTATTGCCCTTTGAACCGCAAGCGTTGAAGGAACTCAATGGACCGGCTACGACTTATGTCGGCCATCCACTTGCAACTCGAATTACAAAGCAAGACCAAAGACTTGAAACAGATACACGTAAAACGCTACTCGTTCTTCCTGGAAGTAGAAGCGGTGAAATCAAAAGGCTTCTGCCTATATTTCAACAAACATTACAAAAGCTCACATCTGTGCGCGATGATATTGATATTGTAATTCCTGCTGTGCCCCATCTTGAAGCAACCATTCGCAGCACAGTGTCACAGTGGCCGCTTCCGGTTCGAATTGCCTCTGGAGAAGATGAAAAAAAAGCAGCTTTTAACAAAGCATCGGCAGCCTTGGCAGCATCAGGCACGGTCTGCCTAGAGTTGGGTTTAGCTAATATTCCCATGCTTGCCACCTATAAGCTCGATCCAATAGCAAGCAAGTTACGCTTCCTTATGACGACGTGGTCGACAAATTTAGTGAACCTGATTATCGATTATCCCATAGTGCCTGAATATATAGATGTAGATCTTCATCCGGGCAAATTATATCGTGCTTTAAATCGGCTTTTAGATGACACACCAGAGCGGCATACACAGCTAGAGGCCTTTAAAGTTTTGCGAGAAAAAATGGCGTTAGAAGAAGGTGTTTCATCTGATGAAAAAGCTGCTGATATTATAATGCAGCTAACAACAAAAAGCAGGTCGAGCTAGCGCCCACACAAGGATTGATTGATGTTGATGAAGCATATTTGTCTTGTATGCATTTTATTGCTTGGTTCAGTGAGCGCAGTACATGCTCATTCGTCAACCAAGATGACAATTCCTGAGGCGGGTGCAATTTTGAACAAGGCTCCAGATGCTGTTGCTTTGACATTTATAGAACCTGCCCGTGTTACCAAAGTCTTGTTGACCCACAAAACTGATGCCAGCTCGCAATCCGTTAATCTTAAAATCCCTACGAAAGAATTTGTCACAACAATAAAGCTGGCCACCGATATGGTGGGCGCTGGTGATTATCAAATTATATGGCGTGCTTTAGGACATGATGGACACCCAGTAAATGGGGCATTTTCTTTTAAAGTAACGGGAGAATAATAGACTATGCTGATGTGGGATATCTGGCTCACCACTGCAGTTTTACTCAAACTTATTGTTTATATAAGCTCCTTCATGGCGATCGGCTCGATGCTGTTTATTATTATGGTGCAGCCCACGCTAAACACTCTACAAAAAAACCTTCTCAATATCACTATTACAATGTGTCTGATTGCGCTTGTTACAACCGCTATTAGCATACCGGTTCAAGCCGGGCAGATGTTGGATAGTGGCATTATTGGCATGATGGATCGTGAAATGTTGCAGCTTGTTGTGCAAGGACCATCGGGGACTTCCACATTTATCCGAGCTGTTGGTTTACTTATTTTGATAGGCGCAGTCTTTTTCATTTCAACACGCTTAATACTCATACCAATTGGTGCTTTTATGGTGGCGCTGTCTTTCGCGCTTGTTGGTCATGCGACCGAACAAGCAATGTGGCTTAGCAGCTTTCTTACCCTACATCTTCTAGCGGTCAGTTATTGGATAGGGGGGCTGTGGCCGCTTCATCGATTGGCGAGCTCCATTGATACCAGACCAATGGCTGGTCTGCTCGCTCGCCGGTTTGGTAAACAGGCACAATATATCGTGCCTGTTTTGATCGTCACTGGCGTTATATTTTCCGTCATGCTTGTCGGAAATTTTCAGGCTTTATTTGGTTCACTTTATGGGTGGGTTTTGATTGGAAAGATCAGCGTCGTCTGCCTTCTTCTCGGTCTTGCTGCGCTTAACAAACTAGTTCTTGTGCCATCATTACTAAAAGCAGATGAGCAAGCAGCAAGACACCTTCAATTATCTATACGTTTTGAGGTGTTTTCATTCTTCATTATCTTGTTTATTATTTCTGTTTTAACATCAGCAATAACCCCGCCTAAATAAGTGCTAAAAGAGCGGAGATTTTCAATTACGCAGATAAAGTTGCATGCTCACTAGTAATTAAGTCATATTAGATGGCTATTGTAGTAAGAACCTATTTAAGCCTTTTAGTGCTTACGGAATTATAGCCAGAATAAATGGATAGTAAGAATGAGTAAAATTACACATAGTACAATTTTAGAGTTCGAGCAGGTCGCCAGCATGCGTTCTGTTGGGGAGGGAGCGGTTATTCTTCTAGCTGATAGCGGGCAACTTTATACCTGCAACGAGACATCTGAAACTATATTACGCGACATGAGCAAGCAGCGAAGTATTGGCGATATGGTTGATCTTTTATGTGAAGAATTTGATATCACAAAAGAAACCGCCACAACTGATGTTATCGAGATTGCTGAGAACCTGATCGAAGAAGGAATTTTACGCATTGTCTAATAGGCTGGTATTATAGCAATGTCCTCGCAAACGAAGACCGATTATAGTGCGATCCATCGTCGCGATAAACCTGCTGGTTTAGCTCGTTTTTTATTACGATGCGAGATGTGGCTTCATGCTCGCTTACTTCCTTTTCAGGTGAGAGGTAAGCAGCTGCAGCAGGCTCTTAAATTAGCACAGCCGACGCCAAGAATGTTTCATTTCAAAAATTTATCGCCAGCCTACATCGTAAAAGCTGTGCGCCGCACGACACGCCGCCCGTGGTTGATGCGTGATCGTCGCTGTTTTCGCCAAGGCTTGCTTACCTATCGCTATCTCCTTCATACAGGCCACCAACCGCAACTCCATTTTGGTGTGGAACCTGATGTTGTGACGAACGAGAAAGTGAAGGCCCATTGTTGGGTGACTCTCGATGGTAAAACGGTGATTGGTGAATCCGATATTCCCTATATCGAAGTACATGTCCATGCAGACCATAAGGCCAAATGAAGATGGCAAACCACATCTATGATCTTGGCCCCACGCAGATCCGTGTTGAAGCAGAATATGAAGATCTACTTATTGGGTTCAATAACTTTCTTGAAGAGCGACGCTGGCTAAATACATCAAAACTCACTCCAGTTAGCACATTCGAAGTTAGTATTCGTATAGGCGAAACAAAACCACACCCTGCTGATTGCGAATTACTGTTTCAAGGGAAAATGCAGACTGAAGGAGAATGCGAATTTGCTCGCAGGGGAGAGACATATTTTCTGTCGTTTCCCGGTGAAGCACGCATGATGATTGATGTTGAAGGACGACGGGCGGAAATTGTTGTTGCACATAACCACAGAATACGCGCTCAAGGTTGCATGGTGCCGATCATCATTGAATATGCACTAGACCGAGAAGATCAACAGGTCGTTCATGCGGCTGGGCTCGCTTTACCTGATGATAAAGGAATGATTTTGATTTCTGCCGCGAGTAACACAGGCAAGACAACCACGTCATTGGCGCTGGCAAAATGTGGACTAAAATTTGCCGCAGACGATGTTATGGTGCTGCGGCGCGAGGCTGATGGTCTCGTCGCTTGGGGTTTACCTCGATGGCTCAACGTGCATCGCAAAACGGCAGAAATGTTGCCATGGCTAGAACTAGAGCCAAAATGGAATGAAAATGAAGAACAGATGGTACCTCGACGAGATATTGCATCTAAGATTGATATTGAAAATTCTACCTTGCCGGTAACGGCTCTTATCCATTTGAAGCGTGGTGAAAAGGCAGCAATTGAGCCGATAGAAGCTACCGATATGTTGGTTCATCTTACCGAAGATAATGTTCGTGGTTCACCCACTGGGCTAACATCCTTGCAGGCAAACCGTTTCACTATGCTGGCTGATCTTGTGGATAGCGTTCCAGCTTATAGTGTGACGATTGGCGAAGGTCTTTTAGATATTGAAACAGTCGCGCGTGATATCAAAGAACTATAGCGATATATTGACTGTTAGAATTGTTTAGCCCAACCGCGTTTAATTTTACAGAGAATAAAAAAATCCGCCGAAAAACGGCGGATAATATAAATTATCTCTTATTTTATAAGGCGAAGCTGGGATTAATTAAGCACTCGCTATAGCAAGAGGTTTAGCTACAACTCTTGCATCTGAATCTAACGCTGAAACTACCGTTGAAATTTTTACGCGTTTTTCAATGCTTGGTTTAGCATATGCTTTTTTAATTTTTGTATTCATCAGATTTCCCCTTATACAATACCATTTACATAATGCTTTGTTACACATAATAATACAATATGTCAAAACTGATATTAAGTTAATAATATATATTATTAATGCAAAAAATGGGGAGCTGCAATCGTCAGGTCCAGTGAAATTTTCAAACAATGTTACTTTCTCTTTTTAATAATCAAGCCAACCTCATCGATCAACGTTTAGACAAAACAATCGACTTGTCTAAATTTAAGAAAAACATCAAAGCGCGGGCAGATGTGTTGCATCGCTCTGGTCTTGGTAACGGGCAATGCGCGATAGTCGCGCGCACAGCACCTCTCGATTATCTGCTTGATATTTTTGCCCTATGGCAAGTGGGTGCGATGGCTGTTGCTATCAATCCCTCTATCACGCAAGAAGAGCGTGACAATGTCATGCGCGCGACCAATGCATCTCATCTGTTGGATGATACACCACTAGTCCCGATAAAGGGTGGGGCGTGTCATACCTATGAGCCGCTGGGTATTAATGAGGCTGCCTTGACACTTATGACCTCTGGCACCACAGGCCAGCCCAAGGGTATTGTTCACACTCAACAAAGCTTAGCGGCGCGCATTGCACTTAATATCGCGGCCATTGGTGCTGATACTCTTGCGCGCTCTTTATGTGTTCTGCCACTTCATTTTGGACATGGGCTTATCGGCAATATTTTTACTGTGATGGCCGCTGGCGGAACGTTGCATCTTTGGCCTCAGCCCAGCATACAAGAGATGGCAAGCTTTGGCCCCTTGATTGATGAGCATCGTTTTACTTTCATGAGTTCAACGCCATCATATTGGAAAATAGCTATGCGGTTATCATCGCGCCCACACCATGCCATGCAGCGTGTCCATGTTGGCTCTGCACCGCTTTCTATAGAAAACTGGCAAGCGATCGCTGAATGGACCGGCACTCAAAAGGTGTTTAATATGTATGGCATGACAGAAACGGCGAACTGGATTGGTGGCGCTTGTCTTGAAGATGAAAACTTAGCGGATGGTTTGGTAGGTCAGCCTTGGGGTGGTTCATTGGCATTACTAGATCAAAACAATAAAGTTACACAAGAAGGGACGGGCGAGGTGCTTATCTCCACGCCATCAATGATGACAGGGTATCTGGGAATGGAAGAAGCGACACAGGCAGCATTTCACGACTCTTGGTTCCGCACAGGTGATATTGGCCGCCTTGATGCTGAGGGCTGCTTAACGCTGATTGGTCGCATCAAACACGAAATCAATCGCGGCGGCGTCAAAATTCCCGCTGAAGAAATTGATTTGCTGCTTGAACGTCATCCCGCTATCAATGAGGCTTGCGCCTTTAGCATAGAAGACCCTATCGCAGGAGAAGCCGTGGCAGCGGCAATTGTATTCAATGAAGAAGCCAATGTGCAATCGATCCTTGAGTGGTGCCGTGAAAGATGTCGAGCGGAAGCTGTGCCTTCAAAACTTTTCTTACTTGATGAAATACCACGTAATGACCGTGGTAAAGTGGTGCGCGATCGTGTGCGTGAGGCAGCACTAGCAATAGGGGCGGGGGAATAAATACATGAGCAAAACTGGACTTAAAGCACCCTTTGAAAGCGAACGCTTCCGCCTTGTGCCGTTGAATAAGTGGCAAGCCTTTAGATTGACGCATCCATGGACAAGTGACAGCGCCTTCATGTCGGATTATGCCGGTTCTGGCGAGAGCGTATCACGCTGGAGATGGTATCGACGTATGTTGAGACCAAACAATAAGAATAAATTTTGCCATGCAATCATTCCACATGGAGAAACCAAGCCTATAGGAGTGCATAATATCGTGATTCACCCCTATAAGTCATGCCTTCTTGCCGTTGGTATCCCTGACCGTGATTGGTGGGGTAAGGGGGTTGTGCATGAAGTGCGAGGCCGGGTGATAGAACACGTTTTTGAGCACAGTGATGTAGATAGGATCTACTCACAAGTGAACGCACGTAACTTCCCTTCGATTTTCAACTACCGAAAACACGGGTTTACGCATGTCGGTACTATTCACAGGGTAAAGCAAGACAAAGTCACGGGAGCTATCCACGACATGCTCATTTTTGAGATGTTCCGCGAGGAATGGATGGAGAAGAAGGCAAAAGCCAATGCATGACGATCAAATGAAGGCAGGCATTGAAATTATTGCCTCAGTTCTCGGTTGCCAATCACAGGATGTTAAGCCAGATGCGACCATTGGTTTTCATCCTCAGTGGGACAGCATCACACATGTGACAATCATAATGGCGTTTGAGGAGAAGCTCGGACGGCAATTGAGCACTGAAGAAATTGCTTCCTTGATAGATGTTCAAAGTTTCGCCGCTTTACTTGAGCCTTTGAATGAATAAGCTTTTCTTTGGCGTATTGGAGCATGGAGGTGACTGTGACTAATCAAATGACCACTATGTTAGCTAAACTCGCGGACCCTGAGGCTCCAGTCTTGGAGCTATCGGCGCAGGATCGTGAAAAGGTTCTTGAGTTAGCGCGCCTGCATAGGGTTGACAATATTCTGTGGCGCAAATTCGGTTCCAACGTTGATACCAAAGAGGGCGCTCACACGCTTACTCGTGTAGGCCAGTCAATGCTCCTCGACAGTCTTCGTCATGACATAATGGACGGATTCAAAGAAAAGGGTGTGAGTGCCTGCATCGTTAAGGGGCCCGTTTTTGCCCAACGATTATATACATCAACCAGTGACCGTCTTTTCACCGATATAGACCTGCTGATTGATCCTACTGTTATGCCAAAGGCACTTCTGACGATGAGTGAACTTGGTTATAATCGACCAACCAAAACTTGGGACAATTCCGATCGTGATATGGAATATAAGTTCTATCATCCAGATCACCCAATCGTGCTGATAGAGCTTCATGGCAATCTGGTACATTACCCTTTACTGCGCAGACGCGCGAGCTTTGGTCTGCGCGATTTACTTCAAGCAGGTGAGGGCGATGGAGAAGCGCCTAATGCGCTGCTTGCCACAGCTATTGTGCACGCAACTCTTGGACACAAAATAGATCATGTCCAGATGCTGGTTGACGTGCTTCAGGCCACAAGAAACCTGCCACGTGACGACTTCACAAATGCTGTAGAAATTTTAAAAAAGATGCGACTAGGGCTCGAATGCGCTGTGTGTCTTTCTGTTGTGGGGCAATTATTTGATGATGATGTCGTGAATGAACTTGCCGCTCATTTCATAGGCGGGATTCGCTCAAAGATCGGCAGGAAACTAATCACGCCAGATGTCGTCGTACAGGCGCAAGGAAATGAAAGGCACAAAGGCTCATGGCGTAGGCGGAAGACATTTCGCATGCTGCAATATCTGCCTTAAAGCCCACTACAAACCAAAAGTGGCCGTATATATCTTATAAAATGAACCCAACGATTCCGTTGGTTTTAAGCAATCATATTTTTTAATAAATAAGTTAAGTGAGGCAAATGGCGGAGAGGGAGGGATTCGAACCCCCGGAGACTCGCGCCTCAACGGTTTTCAAGACCGCCGCATTCGACCACTCTGCCACCTCTCCACGGGTGCCGTAATGCGACGATGTTCAAAATAAATCAAGTGGAAAATCATATTTCTGCCATGAGTACAGTGAAAAAATGTCACATAGGCCCGATTTGAGAACCCAAAGGTGAACCAATATCCTTTTTAAACGTACTATATTCTAACTCTAGATATAATGGTTGGGAGATATCTTCTCATGAATAAGAATTCTCTAAGCACTATTGTTTTGTCATTTATGATGTTGTTTGGGGCTATGGCAACGGCAAATGCATCTGCTTTGAATAACGATGAGATCAAATCTCTTGTTAATGACAAAGTCGTATTTTTGAAAATTCCGGTAGGCGGTGAATTTCCACTTCGTTATAAGCCCAATGGCACTGTACTTGGTGATGGGTCAGCGGTTGGTCTTGCTAAGTTTTTTACGCCAAAAGACTCGGGTCGTTGGTGGGTTAAAGACAATCAACTGTGCCAAAAATGGGAAGAGTGGTATAAAGGCAAAACCGCTTGTTTTGTTATTAGCAATCTGGATGGAAAGAAATTTCGATGGAAGCGCAATGATGGAAAGAAGGGGTCTGGTCGGGTTAAATAAGATTTAATAATTTATTGAGTGTTCTGTGTGATTATGTCTCGAGGCTTTGACAGCCCTTTGTGTATTGAGTAAACGATTGGTTCTGCATGTGCGTTGAGATGTTTGAAAAAACACTCTGATTTGCTTGCGACCATGATATAGATGAGGCAACCCTACAGTGTTTGTTGATCAAGGATCGAGCCACCACATGGTGAAGCGAGAAGATGCCTCACGTATTTCCCTTAAGTCGGGCCTTATTTTAGGCTTTGGACTATTATTGGCAAGCTGCGCGTCTAATACGACACCTCAGAAAAAGGCTTCTGGGACCAATAAAACACTATCACGCGTAGATTCAAAACCACCTGTAGAAGCTGAGATTGTTACCAAGGCAAAATTTAAAGCGGGCAAAGCCTATGGCACAGCCAGTGAACGGATTGTTCGCTCTGCTCTAAAACCTGTCCCACGCGGCGGCGGACGGGCGGTTGTTGGTAAACCCTATAAAATCAATGGGCGTTGGTATAAACCACGCCGTCAGCCTAATTATAATAAGACAGGTATTGCTTCTTGGTATGGACCAAATTTTCACGGCCGCAAAACGGCTAATGGTGAAATATATGATCAAACGGCTCTTTCTGCTGCCCATCCAACTTTACCTTTGCCCAGCTATGTTAAGGTGACAAATCTATCAAACAAACGTTCTGTGATCGTGCGTGTTAATGATCGTGGTCCGTTTCATAAAAGCCGGATTATCGATCTCTCTTATCGCACAGCCGAATTATTGGGCACGCGGGCAGGGGGACTTGCCAAGGTTAAGGTGAAATATGTCGGGCCAGCGCGCGTTGATGGTAAAGATGAAAAATATCTGTTGGCTTCATACAAGGGCCCAGGCTCAGTAGAGCCAAGCCGCGTTGCCGCACGCAACAAGCTTTTACAATATGCTGGTCTTTCACCAAATCATGAATTAGTTCATGCCGATCTCCCGGCAGTAACAGCGCCACCACCAATTGCGTCTCCAAATCGATACGCAGAACCATTGCGAAGCTTTGCTGGTAGTGGACACGCGCCGTCACCAACTCCCACTATTGTTTCCTCTCAAACATCTGGTAGCGCTATATCAAACCAGCCATTGTCTTTGTCACCTAGCGCCTCTCGAGGCTTAGAAGCACCTAACGTGACGCCTGCTCGCCTTATTAAAGCAAATCCTGCCGCCGAGTCTGGTGGAGCTGCTTATGCCGCACGCGATGTTCGTTCATCACATGTCAATAATGTTTTCTCCAAAGTACTAAAAAATGAGGCGCTAAATTGGAAGACGGATGAAGTCGAGCACTTGCATGTAGGGATATTCCTAGACCGTAATGATGCTTTGAAGATTAAAGATAAATTAGCGCGATTTGGTGCCGTTAATCTGAGTGAACACTATGTTGATGGTAATCCAGCGATACGCATTGATCTTGAAAGCAATTTACCATTTGCTAAAATAGCTATCCGCCAAGTGTTATCAAAAGCTATTATTACAAAGTAATATCTATATAATAGCTGTGCAATGATCAGCGTGGCTACGCCACATCAAATAGATACAACAGGTTAGCTATGATTTCTCGTATGCACATCAGCTGTGCAATAGGTGTTTTTGCCCTCTTAATCTTTGTTACCAATGTTAAAGCGCAGGTTTTTTCAACGAAGGCTGAGTTTGCTGTTTTGGTTGATGTCAATTCAGGAACAACGCTTTATACAAAAAATGAAAATAAGCCGATGCCGCCAGCTAGTATGGCAAAAATGATGACATTGGCAGTGGTATTCGAGGCTTTGAAAAAAGGCGAGCTTGCGCTGCACGATACGATGCCTGTTACCGTCGACGCTTGGAAAAGGGGGGGAACCAATTCTGGTGGTTCCACGATGTTCCTTGATCCGAACCCAAAGGTAGACCCTCCAACTGTAGAAGATCTTATTAGAGGCATCGCCATTCAATCAGGCAATGACGCAAGTATCGTGATTGCTGAAGGAATGTCTGGTTCTGAAAGTGCCTTTGCCGCTCGTATGAATTCTTTAGGTAAAAGCATTGGTATGACCAATAGTAATTTCACAAATTCAACAGGACTGCCTGATCCTGAACAATATACAACAGCACATGATCTCGCGGTTTTGGGAATCTATTTGATAGAAGAATTCCCAGACCTTTATGCCTATTTTTCTGAACCAGAATTTACGTGGAATAAAATCCGTCAATTTAATCGCAATCCACTTTTGAAAGCCAAAATTGGCGGCGATGGTATCAAAACAGGATTCACGAAGGAATCAGGTTTTGGTATGGTTGGCTCAGCTGTCCAAGATGATCGCCGGCTCTTGTTGGTCGTCAATGGATTGAATAAACGACGAGCTCGTACGGAAGAAGCCAAAAGGTTGCTGGCATGGGGATTTAGATCATTTCAATCATATCCACTCTTTGAGAAAAATGAAGTTATTGGAAGCGCTAAAGTATTTGGTGGTGAGAAAAACTCAGTCGAGGTTATCTCAAAGAGACCGATTGCTGTGCTTTTACCAAAGGGTGATCGTGGTCGTATTACCGCTAAAGTTCACTATAGAGGCCCATTAAGTGCACCCGTTGAGGCAGGTCTGCCTATTGGTGAATTGATAGTCAAAATTGATGGTAAGCAAGTGCAATCACAAGAGGTGTTCACAAATGAAGATGTGGCTATAGGAACCTTGAAGCAACGCGCTTATGGTGCTCTATGGGAGTTGACGGGCGGTTGGCTTGGATCAAAGCTGTAAAGCAGACGACCGTTTTGTGAGGGTGATTTGCCAGGAATATTCATAACTTTTGAAGGTGGTGAAGGCGCTGGTAAGTCTACTCAGATAAAAAGACTTGCTGAACGTTTGAAAAAAGAAGGGCGCGAAGTCCTTTTAACGCGTGAACCTGGGGGCTCGCCTGGAGCAGAGGCTGTGCGTTATGTGCTGTTAAGTGGTGCCGCAGAGCCATTTGGTGCAAAGACTGAAGTCATGCTGTTTGCAGCCGCTCGCCTTGATCATATGCGGGAGACAATCTTGCCCGCGCTCAATCGTGATGCCGTCGTGCTTTGTGACAGATTTTATGATTCAACAAGAGCCTATCAAGGAGGAGGCGATGGCGTCTCACCTGATTATCTTGCCTTGATGGAAGAAATCGCAGTCGGTTCACACCATCCCGATTTGACTATCATTTTAGACATAGATCCCAAACTTGGTTTAGAGCGCGTTAAATCGCGCCTTAAGGATTCAAAAAAAGATTCTAACGACGCACAACACATCGATCGCTTTGAGAAGGATACACTTGCTATTCATAAAAAGCGCCGCGCCGCGTTTTTAGCCATAGCCAAGCGCGAGAAAGACCGCTGTGTCATCGTTGATGCCAATCAGGAGGCAGAGGGCGTGTCACAGGTAATCTGGTCCATTGTCAACTCTCACATGGCAAAAGAGATCAAAAACAAGCTAAGGCTCAAAAAATGAGTGCAACTGAGCATGAGCTTCCTATTGCAGATCGAATTGAGGGGTTAAAACAGCCCTATGAGCACAGTGTCTTAAAAGGACAAGAGGAGGCGGAGACGCGTTTTTTGGAGGCTGCATGTTCTGGTCGTCTCCATCATGCATGGCTACTATCTGGGCCGAGCGGATGTGGTAAAGCCACCTTTGCTTTTCGAATGGCTCGATATTTTGCACAGGCCAATGAGGAGGGTGGCTCACCTACAGTTGATGATCTGAATAAAGCAGGTGCGCATGATAATCCGACATTTAAACAAATCGCACGTGGCGCACATCCTAATATTTTACATTTGCGCATTCCATTTGATGAGAAAAAAAAGAAATTCAAAACTGAGGTGACCGTCGATGAAGTGCGACGTAGCGTTGCTTTTTTTGGGATGTCATCCGGTGATAAGGGCTGGCGTATCGTGATTGTTGATAGCGCCAATGATATGAATGCTAATGCAGCTAATGCACTTTTGAAGATATTGGAAGAACCTCCTGAAAGAACAGTATTTTTTCTTTTGTCATCGCAACCAGGTAGATTGCTACCTACCATTCGTTCGCGGTGTCAGCATTTAGCGTTGAAACCACTGGACAATGACAATTTGATTGCAGCCTTAGAGAATGCCTCTCACGATATAACCTTTGAGGCTGACACCTTAAAGCGGCATCATACTGTCATTAATGGTAGCGTTCGCCGCGCGTTTCATTTTGCTAACAATGATGCAGAAGCTCTCTTGAATGATTTCAATACGCTGATTGGCCAACAACCCACTTATGATATTCCTATGTTGCATCAATTTGCCGATAGCGTCAGCGCCCGCAGTGCTGATGAGAAGTATGCGTTTTTTATTGAGTTCATTGAAAATTATGTGGCGAACAAAGTAAGAGTATTCGACAACATAAGGCCGCTTGTCAGCTGGACTGAGGTATGGGACAAGATGCAGGCGCGGATCAAGCAGGAAGAGGCTCTAAATCTCGACCGAAAACAGACTATATTAGCTCTGTTTCACGACCTTCGCATTTAACTTTCAATTGAGCACCTCAATCAAAAATGCTCCCATGATAAAGTGAAGATTATATATTCGCATGTCTGACAATAAAACATTCTACATTACCACAGCCATCGTTTACCCCAACGGTGCACCTCACATTGGCCACGCTTACGAGCTGATCGCAACTGATGCAATTGCCCGCTTTTATCGACTCGATGGTTATGATGTTTATTTCCAGACAGGAAGTGATGAGCACGGCATTAAGATGATGCAAACAGCAAGAGAGCAGGGCATCACACCCCGACAACTGGCTGACACTAATACAGCCGTGTTCCAAGATATGAGCCCAGCCCTTGGGTGTGAGCCAAATAGTTTCATCCGGACCACTGATGAAAGTCATAAAACTGCTTGTCAGGCTATTTGGCTCAAGATGCAGGAAAATGGCGATATCTACAAAGACAGTTATTCCGGCTGGTACTCTGTGCGTGATGAAGCTTATTACGATGAGACCGAGACTGAATTGCGCGATGATAAAAAGCGCTATGGACCGCAGGGGACGCTAGTTGAATGGGTAGATGAGGAAAGTTACTTCTTCAAGCTGTCAGCCTATGGTGACAAGCTACTTGCGCTCTATGACGCGCAACCTGACTTTTTATGCCCCAAAGAGCGGCGCAATGAAATTGTCAGCTTCGTTAAATCAGGCCTGCGCGATCTATCCATTTCTCGCACCACATTTGACTGGGGTGTTCCGGTTCCAGGCGACGAAAAACACGTCATGTATGTATGGGTCGATGCGCTGACGAATTATCTAACTGGCCTTGGGTTTCCTGACATGCAAACAGATGCTTTCAAAAAGCACTGGCCGGCAGACGTTCATATCATCGGTAAAGACATCACACGCTTTCATGCAGTCTATTGGCCAGCCTTCTTAATGTCGGCAGGAATTGATCTACCCAAACAAGTTTTTGGCCATGGCTTTGTCCTCAACAAGGGCGAGAAAATGTCTAAATCTATAGGCAATGTGCTCGACCCATTCGCTTTGGCAAACCACTATGGAATTGACCAAATTCGTTATTATTTACTCCGTGAAGTACCTTTTGGTCAGGACGGAAGCTATAGCCATGAGGCAATTGTTAATCGGGTAAATGCTGACCTCGCCAATGATATAGGCAATCTTGCTCAGCGGTCTTTATCTATGGTTTATAAAAACTTAGACGGATTACTTAATGCACCAGATGCACTAAGTTCTGAAGATGAATCTATGTTGGAAATGGCTGATGGGATGCTGGAGAAATGTCGCACTGCCATGAAGGGCTACGGCATTCATCATTCGACAGCAGCTGTGTGGGATGTGGTGGCAGAGGCCAATCGATACTTCGCTGGGCAAGAACCTTGGGCTTTAAAAAAGACTGACCCTGTACGCATGGCAACCGTTCTTTATGTGACAGCCGAAGTTGTGCGGCAAGTGGCAATACTGGCGCAGCCTATCGTGCCCACATCCGCCAATCTGCTGCTTGATACCCTCAAGATACCAAATGACCAGCGTCAGTTTGCTGATTTAACCCAGCGCCTCGCTTCTGGCACCGTGATTGATAAGCCTGAGGGTGTATTTCCGCGTTATGTGGAAGAGGGGGAGCGCTAGAGATGCTTGTAGATAGTCACTGCCATCTCGATTTTCCTGATTTTGAAGATGAACTGGACGATATAGTTGCGCGCGCAAAGGCTGCCGGCGTCCAACGCATGGTAACCATTTGTACGCGCGTTAAAGAGTTTGATCGTGTGCTAGCGGTCGCAGAACGCTTTCCTGAAGTCTACTGTTCTGTTGGAACTCATCCTAATAATGCAGATGAAGAAACTGATATAACTTACGAATATATAATAGATAAATGCTCAAACAATAAAGTCGTAGCTATTGGTGAAGCTGGGTTGGATTATTATTATGATAAAGCAACACCCATCAACCAAGCGAACAGTCTGCGTCTACATATTGATGTCGCACGTGAGACGGGATTGCCGCTCGTGATTCATGCTCGCAGTGCCGATGAGGATATGATTGCGCTTTTAGAGAAGGAATCCACAAAAGGATTATTCCCAGCAATTTTGCACTGTTTTTCATCTGGGCCAGCCTTAGCAAAAGCCGGTCTTGCGCTTGGGCATTATGTTTCTTTTTCAGGCATTTTGACCTTTAAAAACGCACAGGAAATTCGTGATATCGCAGCTGATGTACCGATGGACCGCTTGCTTGTTGAAACTGATGCACCATATCTCGCGCCAACACCCTATCGCGGAAAACGTAACGAGCCCGCATATACAGCGCATACGGCAGCAGTTTTGGCTGAAGTGAAGGGTGTGAGCACCGAAGAAATTGCAGCTCAAACAACCAAAAATTTCTTTAAACTTTTCACCAAGATACCAAAGCCTGAATCATTCAACGGCAGTATATAAGGCGAGCTTTTATGGATCGCATGATTTTCACAATTCTTGGATGCGGCTCTTCGCCTGGTGTGCCTCGTATTGGCAATGATTGGGGTGCCTGTGATCCAAAAAACATTAAAAATCAACGCTTACGGTGTTCCTTGATGGTTGAGCGTGTAAACGAGCAGGGGGCCACAACACGCATTTTGATCGACACCTCACCTGATTTGCGCACCCAAATGCTACGTGAAGATGTTCAGCATATTGATGGTGTTATATATACCCACAGCCATGCTGACCACATTCATGGCATTGATGATTTGCGGGGATTTTGGATATTACAGCGACAGCGGATCGATACATATGCTGACAAAATAACTGCCGCGCGCTTAAAAGAAGCTTTTGGTTATTGCTATGAAACACCGATGGGAAGTTCTTATCCTCCAATTCTCAATGAGCATTTGATTGAAGCTTATAAAGAAGTGACGATTATCGGCCCCGGTGGTCCTATCACAGCTTTACCATTTGAGCAGACCCACGGTGATATTTCATCGCTTGGCTTTCGCATTGCGAACTTTGCCTATTCAAGTGATGTGAACAAACTCGATGAGAAAGCCTTCAGTGTTTTGACTGGTCTCGATACATGGGTCGTCGATGCGCTACGCTATACGCCGCATCCAAGTCATTTCTCGCTCTCAGAGGCATTAGAGGCTGGTAAGCGCGTGAATGCGAAACGTACGATCCTGACGCACATGCATATTGACCTAGACTACGAAACGCTAAAAGATGAACTCCCACAAGGGTTTGAACCAGCTTATGATGGTTTAAAATTAGAGATATCCATATAATAGCATATATTTTTATTCCATAATATATATTATGCGAATAATGTTTGTTGTTTGTTTTGCCTAAAGCTCTAACCTCCCTTTTGGTGTATATTGACAAGGTAATGGATTTAATTATTTATCCCACCCGCTAAGGTGGCAAAAACATCGCAACACAATCGTTATTACTTCCCATAGTTAGTTTGGTTGCAAATCAAGGTTATCTATATGACTCCAACAAAACGGATATTACTTGTTTTCGGAACAAGGCCTGAAGCTATAAAAATTGCTCCCTTGGTATTAGCCCTAAAGGAAGACTCGCGGTTCGATGTGAAGGTCTGCGTTACAGCGCAGCATCGCCAAATGCTGGATCAAGTCCTTGAGCTGTTCGAGATTGTTCCAGACTTCGATCTAGACATCATGACCCCAAACCAGACGCTGCACCAGATAACCGCTAGGATATTGGAAGGGATGCGAACGGTTTATGAAGCCTATGACCCTGATATGGTCTTAGTGCATGGTGACACAACCACAACATTTGCTGCCGCCCTTGCTGCTTATTATGCCAAAATACCTGTTGGGCATGTTGAGGCTGGACTGCGAACTGGGAATATTTATTCGCCTTGGCCAGAAGAAGTAAACCGCAAGCTCACAGGGAGTTTGACTGCCTGTCATTTTGCTCCAACTGATTTAGCTCGTGACAATCTACTTGCTGAAAACATCGATGGAAAATCGATTGAGGTCACAGGCAATACAGTCATTGATGCCCTACTCCACATACAAGCGCGTATAAAAGAGCATCCAGCACTTATGGCCACACTGGACGATAAATTCAAATTTTTGAATAAAGACAAACGCCTCATTCTTGTAACAGGACATCGGCGAGAAAGCTTTGGCGGTGGATTTGAGCGTATTTGTAATGCTTTGAAAGAAATTTGTACGGAAAACTCCGACGTGGAAGTGCTCTATCCCGTCCACCTAAATCCGAATGTTCAAGAACCAGTCAATAGAATATTAGGCGGTGATAAGAATATCCATCTCATTGAGCCACAAGATTATTTGCCCTTTGTTTATCTGATGGATCGGTCGCATATTATATTGACAGATTCAGGTGGCGTGCAGGAAGAGGCCCCTTCCCTTGGTAAGCCCGTACTTGTCATGCGAGATACAACAGAACGTCCAGAAGCCGTTAATGCTGGAACTGTCAAATTAGTGGGCAGCGATGTGCAGAAAATCAAAGCAGAAATTTCTATACTTTTGAATGACCAAGACGCGTATAACACCATGAGTATGGCCCATAATCCATATGGAGATGGGAAAGCATGTTCGCGCATCATCAAGAGATTAAGCCAGATTAAAAGCAAGGACTGACAGTGAATTTTTCCAAAATATGCGTCATTGGATTAGGCTATATCGGTCTTCCTACAGCAACTATATTCGCTTCGCGCAAAGTCGAGGTTATTGGTGTTGATGTCAATCAACATGCAATCGACACCATCAATCGTGGAGAGATCCATATTATTGAACCCGACCTCGACATTATGGTCCGCTCTTGTGTGCAGGCGGGATATTTGAAAGCGACCAATAAAGCGGAGCCTGCAGAAGCATTTCTGATTGCGGTCCCCACCCCGTTTAAGGGGACAGGTCATGAGCCTGATTTAAGCTATATTAAACAGGCAGCATTGACGATCGCGCCAGTTTTAGAGCAAGGCAATCTTGTTGTTTTGGAATCCACCTCACCTGTTGGCGCCACAGAGAAGCTGGCAAATTGGCTGGCAGAGGCCAGACCAGACCTCACCTTCCCTGAAACACACGGAGAAGACTGCGACATACTTGTTGCTTATTGCCCTGAAAGAGTTTTGCCTGGGCACGTAATGCGAGAACTTTTGGAAAACGATCGTGTCATCGGTGGAATGACGCAAAAAAGTTCAGATGCAGCCGTGGAACTCTACAAAACGTTTCTGCAAGCCGAATGTGTAATCACCAATTCCCGTACAGCTGAAATGGCCAAACTGACAGAAAACAGTTTTCGAGATGTGAATATAGCTTTTGCCAACGAACTTTCATTAATTTGCGACGAACTGGACATCAATGTTTGGGAGTTAATTGCACTAACCAACCGACACCCAAGAGTTAATGTTCTACAACCTGGCCCAGGCGTGGGTGGTCACTGTATTGCCGTTGATCCTTGGTTCATCGTCAGCAGAACGCCAAATCTGGCAAAGATTATTCGTACGGCGCGCGAGGTAAATGATGCGAAGCCGGAATGGGTGATAGAAAAAGTTGAGGTCGCTATTGGTTCTTTCCTGATTGCCAATCCTGACAAAACAGCAAAAGACGTTACCATTTGCTGTTATGGATTAGCCTTTAAGGCTGACATTGATGATCTGAGAGAAAGCCCTGCCCTGAGTATTGCGAAACAATTGAGAGAACGGCACTCTGGGCGGGTCCTCGCGGTAGAACCTAATATTGCGAAGCTACCTAAAGACTTGGACAAGATTAAATTGGTCCAGTTGGATGCCGGAATTTTAGAAGCCGATATTCACGTCATGCTTGTCGCACACAAGGAATTTAAAGTTGTCGAGAACTGGAGTGGATCGATGGTCGATATTGTTGGAATTTAAGGGGCCAGTTTGACTATCCATTCGTGCCAATGCCTGCGGAGTGAAGGATCAACTCAACACTCGTTTTGCCAATTTTTTATAGTCCAGAATTGCCTCGGCAATGGCGTAAGAGTTTTGCTGCATCCGTTCTAGCTCATCTCTTTTGGTTGAGACTTCTTTCAATATATTTTCCAGGGATTGAGCCTCACTAATGAGCCAACCGTTTTCTTTTATGTATTTGGTATGTGCTTTCACATCGTCTAGGATCACTGCGCAGTGAGCACATAGGCTATTTTGCATCGTTACAGATTGGGTTCCAGGTTGTAGATAGATGTCTGCTGCGGCCAATATTGCATTCATTTCATCAGCGGATTTCCAACCGAGAAATTGCACTCTCTTATCAGCGTTGATAAGAGCCATTACTTCAGCCTCAATCGTATCGTCCAAAACTCCAATAATGCATAATCTAAAGTCAGGATTGGTCACTTTGGAAAATGCTGTCAAACTCTCAATCAGTTTTTTCTTTCGAGTTATTTTGCCTGATTGAACAAACAAGATTTGTTGTCTTTCAATCTTTAGCGCTTGCCTAGAAGTTTCGCGTAATTTTTTGTACTCATCAGGCGGTATTGGCCTGCCGCCTAACGGATAAAATTCTAATTTTCCTTTGGGAATGCCATATACCTCATTTACGAAGTCCATGACCTCAGTCGATATGCATAATATCTTTGAAAACGCCTGATGTGATTTTCTTAAGATCGGCCCATAGTAGCGTCTGTGCAGTATTTCGCGTGAGACAAATCCTTTTGCAGAGTTCCCCCAATATTCATGCGCATCTATATACGTAATGACTTTTGGAAATTCTCTTTTGTATCTGGCAATATTCAGCATCTCCCAACCCGTCGTGCCATGAAATAAAATAGCATCTGGCTTCAACCTTACGAGAAGATCATAAACACCTTTGTGGATGCGTAATTTTGACGCGATGAAATGAGATAAAAAGGCAAACCTGTATGGAAGCCGTATTATTCGCGCCCCTTCCGCACCAATGTAATCGGCGGGCTCTACATAAACTGTCTTGCCGTTTTCATCGTGATTATGCGTCGAGGCGATAACAATAACCTCATGGCCATCTTTGATATGCTGCTTGACCAACTCATTTTCTTGATAACTACGGTCATCGATATAAAAGCATGATAAACATACATGTGCGATTATCATATTAAGCCCTTACTTTTTAGAAAATCGGTGGGGTCGGTAAACAAAGAAGCAGCTTCGGTCAAAGTTACATCATCATAATTCCACCATTGAGATTCCAAGAGTGCGTTGACAATCGCAGTATCAAATCTGGCGCGAATTAGCCTCGCTGGATTTCCAGCAACTATGCTGTAGGGCTGGACATCTGAAGTAACAATGCTGCCCATACCGACAATGGCACCATCACCAATCTTAATGCCAGCTTTTATTTTTGCCCCATGTCCTATCCAGACATCGTGCCCTATATAGGTTTGTGGTTGGTGAGAATAACTATGCAGCGAGTATGTTTTCTTGGGGTTTCCTTTATGCTTTAAAAATGCCGGGCTTGTAGACACAAAGTGAGACGGGTGACCTGCTCCTCCGATATAGACTTGATCGGCAATTGAGCAGAAACTACCTATGTCTACATTAATCAGTGTGCAGTTATATCCACAGTAAGAGTGGCGTCCCATCTTTAAATTTGAAACTTGTGACCCTGCTTCAATCTTTGATGTGGGATCTATATTGCTGGACTTTATTGCGCTTATTTGTGCCTTTTTTAAAGCTCTAGCTAAGATATAACGCAGGTTAGTTAGTAGGTTGTTCATCGAATTATTGTTCCAAAAAATAGATCAAAGCTTGTTGATTTGTTGATGATTAGCTTTCAGATGAACAAAAAACCTTGCGACATATCCAAGTAAAAGGACGCTGCTTGCAGCGAGTACAGCAACCCATGCTTCGTGTCCCAATTTTGCAACTGATATAAACGCAATTATTACAAAAATAAATGTGCCGAAGTCACAAAGCAATTGCCAATGTGCTTTGTTGTAAACGATTAGATGAGTTGTTGGACTGAAAACGATCATACCTACAAGATAAGGGGTTACAGCCATCAAAAGCAAACCTGCACCACTCCATTCTTCTGGCCCAAATATATAAGGAATATAAAAAGGGCCCATTAAAAATAGCATCCCCATTGGAATTGCTAAAATTGCTAATCGTTTAATTGTAGATATATAAAAGTGTCGCAAACTTTTGGGGTCGGATTTTGCCATTGTCGCTGCATCTGCCCAAAAACTCTGCACAAGAGCTGCAGTGATCAATCCAATTGGTGCTGTTGCAACTCGGAATACCAAACCATACCAACCAATAATTTTTGCACTGTAGAATAATATCAGAAGACCTGTGATACTCATGGTCATCGATATATTGACGATGCTAAGTGCTGTTGATGATAGGAGTTGGCCCCTATAAAAAAACAAAAGTAGGCTGGCTTTTCGAAAAACTGTAAAAGGCTTTTTAAGCTTGGGCGCCCTTTTGCCTGAAAAAAGAACAATGGCTGCTAATGCAAAGCCGGACACATAAGCAAAAATTAGCGCGGTAGAGACCGGGATGAGCATCCCGAAAGCTAAACTTAAAACCAGTGTAACAAGAGCCTGTGTGAGCTTTGCTTTGGCAACGCGAGACAAATCACCCGTGAAAACATACCAAGCCTGACCCAGAAGCTGAAAAACCCCCGAAATTACACCGAAAAGAAGTAGTGTTAATTCCAGGTTGCCGATGTGCGTGTCGAAAACCAGAACGGTGTAATTTTTCAAAAGAAAAAACAAAAATACAAGTATCAGCAAAATCAATGCTGCGACCATAAGGCCAAGGATTATTAATTCCTTTACCCGCCTTTCCATCTTAGAATTTGGAATGACCCATTCTATTCGAAGGCTCAAAAAGCTGAGCATAATGCTTTGGAAAAGCATGAACGTGGTCAACATGCCAAAAGCTTCTGGAGCGTAAAGCCTTGATAATATAGGTAGCGAAACAATACCTATAACTTGAGAAATTGCGTTTGATGATGCGGTCTTTATAAAATTCGCCCGAAATCTCTTTGATCCGCCAAGTAAGTTTTCAAGAAATGGCATTACGCTGCCTTTGCGGACGCCTCTGGCTCCTTAAACTTATGGGCTGGCCGGGTTGGCGCCATATCATGATAATAAACACCAATGAAAAGAAACCGTAGCTCAATAATGCGGCAGGAAGATCTGTCGAGGTGAAAAATACACTGAAGAAATAAAAGCCAACTCCTGCAGTAGCGACGCGTGGGGAGGTTACATAACTCAAATAATTTACATAGTTTGTAACAACACCTGAAAGCACAGCATATATCAGCATGCCAATAACACCAGCATTGCCATAACCAGAACCGAGCCAACCAGTGTTTGCATTATGAAACTGAACAGCTCTGGCCGACACATCGATACCACTGAAGTAGCTTCCGATAACTCTGGGTGTTGAGACGCCATATGGAGATTGAACAATTCCCAGCCCCACTGTAGAGTCTGACCAATAGGCATAAGGGTTTGTTGTGAAAAACTCCCAGTACAAGAAATTTGCATAGGCCGGCACGAACAAGTATCGCCGCACAAAGAGCGTGGGTAATTCGAGTAATTCGGGATCATAAATATACAGAAGCGTTAGACCTGAAGAGATGCCGCAAAATAATAAAATCAGTATCTTTTTTGGGCTACGTAAACCTAAAATGTAATACAAACCCAATGTAAACGCGCCTACAAATAGGAATGACTTATTAGAGGTCAGGCCGAATATCAGAATATTAATAGCAATCAAAATTATTATTAACGGGTACTTTTTCAAATAAATTGATAGCGCGAAGCCAAAACTTAAAATAATACCGATATAATTCAAAAGCAGGTAATTTAATATTGAACCGCGAGTTGAGCTGGCATCACGTCTGAATTCGTAGACAGAGGAAAAATCAAAATTTAAAAAACTCAATCCGCCTCTCGCTATTGTTAATAATAAAATTAACAACCCAATGAAAATACAAAGATAGATATAATTTGATTGGGAGATAATCCCATATTGTAATCTTATCGTGAGCGCAGTGATTTTTAATTTTGATACATACAAAGATATAGAAAAACAGACCATTACCCAAGCGAGGTAATCTACACCCACCTGTTTATAACTCGCGATGACGCACATTGGCATAATGGGTGTGATGAAAAAGAATAAATGCATATAATCGCTTGGCCGTTTACCAAGCCCAGCGGTTATAAATGCCCCTATCGCAAATAAAAGTGCAGAAATTTCGAAAGCAAATTCGTTTTTAGCACCATGCCCCCATGAGGTCTCTAGAAAATCTTGTCCCCAAGCCTCCAGCATGAAATGCGTATAAGCGAAATGAAGTGCAATATAATAAATTACAAGAAACAGGAATGTATGTAACTTTTTTTCCATGTTTTTAAGCCAGTTACAATGACTGGTGCCTCTCGTAAAAATAGTTCTTTATTGCCTCTACAACAAAATCTTGCTCACCCTCAGTTAAGTAAGGATGCATCGGCAGCGACAATACCGTTTTACTAAGATGTTCTGATACCTGCAATCCATTTGGATCACGCGGAAATTCTGCATAAGCCGGCTGTAGATGCAGGGGTTTGGGATAATACACAACGCTTGGGATATTATGCTCGCTGAGACAGGCTCGCAAAGCTTCACGTGCTTTATTCGTTTCCAAGCTTACTGTGTATTGTGCCCAGATTGATCGGCAGTTTTCTGGAACATGCGGTGTTTTTACAATGCTTTTCAAACCTTGCGTATAGCGGTCAGCAACTACTTGGCGTTTCTCGATTTCGTCCTCGTAAACAGCCAGTTTCTCCAGCAGTATAGCGGCTTGTAAGGTGTCCAGTCGAGAATTCATGCCAATGCGAGCATTATCGTATTTTTCAGTGCCCTTGCCGTGAATTCGCAAACTATCAATGCGCTCGGCGTAAATTTCATTATCCGTAAAGATGGCACCACCATCGCCGTAACAACCCAATGGCTTTGCTGGAAAAAAGGACGTGGTTGTGATGTCGGCAAGTGTCCCAGTCATCCTATTATCGAATAATGCACCGAACCCCTGCGCGGCATCATCAATGATATATAACCCTTCATCCTGAGCTATTTTACCAATCGTGCTAAAGTCTGCAGCTAATCCGAACAGGTCAACGCATACAACAGCTTTAGGGTTAAGCCCGATCTCTCTGGCATGGAGGATTGCCCGCTTCAGGCTCTCAGCATCAATGTTGAAGGTTTCGGGATTAACATCGACAAATACAGGTGTTGCATTTTGTCCGGGCACGACCTCCGCACTTGCTGCAAAAGTGAAGGATGGAACAAAAACTGCATCATCAGCTCCAATCTCCAGTGCCATCATTGCGAGTTGCAGGGCATCAGTTCCATTGGCGCAAGTTAAAGTATGTTTTGCACCACAAAAGCTACCCAGTTTATTTTCAAACTCAGCAACCTCCGGCCCCATTATATAGGCTCCATGTGCAAGAACATCTTGAATGCGGACATCAAGCTTACTTTTTATGCGATTTTGTTGGGCGGCGAGATCAATAAATTTCATTGAGTTATCCCTTGACTAACCGCAAACCGTTAGCTCCATCGTCTTCGTAAGCCTCGCCTGTTGCAGGGCAAACCAAATCTTCATTCATACGATCGCCATTCTTGCTAACCCATCCAATACGAACTGCAGGCACACCAGCAACGAGAGCATGAGCTGGAACATCTTTTGTCACAACAGCACCTGCTGCCACCATACAGTATTCGCCGAGTTTGTTGCCACAAACAATAGTAGAGTTTGCTCCAATAGTTACGCCATCACCAACAGAAGTTTCCGAGAAGCTGTCCTTGCGGTTCACGCCAGCACGTGGAGTAGTTACATTTGTAAAAACGCATGAGGGGCCACAAAAAACATCATCTCCAAGCGTTATTCCTTTGTAAAGCGCAACGTTGTTTTGAATTTTGCAGCCGTTGCCAATGACTACTTCTGGCCCTGCCATAACATTTTGCCCAAGAACGCAATTGTTTCCTATTCGGGTATCACGAAGGATATGCACAAAATGCCAAAGCTTGGTATTGGCACCTATTTCTACAGGTTCATCCACATATGCGCTTTCATGGATAAATGCGCTTTCATCTATATTGGTTTTTATAATGCGGGTTATTGTCATCATTTATGCCGAATTAAAGCGTTGCAAAATCGGGATGTCTTTCACTGTGGCCAGGTTGCAAAGCTTGGGTGCGCAGAGAACTAACAAGCTCTATAGATGGGCGGACTACATCAAGTCGGTAGCCCGAACCACCTAGTATGTTTTGATAACTGATTGTGTGAAGATCGGTGAAACCATGCGAAAATTCTAACTCTTCACCATCAACGGTGACGGATCTATAGGTCGTTTGTCCTTCTGGCGTTTGTGGCGGGAGATGTTCACGATTTATGGATAAAACCCAACGGACGCGCGCCTTGTCAAATTCAAGGTATCCCGCAGCTGTATCAGCCGTTCTGAAATGCATAACACTTTCACGAACATCACCGAAAACATACCCCAGCATGTCGAAAAGATGTACACCAATATTTGCGACGATACCGCCAGATTTGTCTTCGGCACCTTTCCATGAAGCATGATACCACGAACCACGGGAGGTGAAATAACCCAAATCGACATCGTACACCTTATCTGGATCACCGTTCTCAATTTTTTGTTTTAGGGCAATAATTGAGGATTGTAGTCGAAGCTGCAAGATTGAATAAACTCGATTTCCAGTTTGTTTCTCCAGTTTAGCCAAATCATCAAGATCACTTGGGTTTAGCACAAGAGGCTTTTCACAAATCGCATCTGTTTTGTTCCGCAACGCCGAACTCATATGTGACTTGTGCAAATAGTTGGGTGAACAGATCGAAACATAATCCACGCCGCGTCCTGCATGGCTTTCATCAGCCAGATAGGCTTCAAAGCGTTCGAATTCTGTAAAAAATGCTGCCTTTGGAAAATGACTATCTAAGATTCCTACGCTGTCATTCACATCATAAGCAACAATAAGATTGCCATCTGTTTCTCGAATAGCTTTCAAGTGTCTTGGTGCAATATATCCAGCAGCACCTATCAAAGCATATTTTTTTGTCATCTTAATATTTCTTTCGTTAAGCGCGCCAAACATTGTCGTTTGCTTGATTAGGATACTTGCCTCGGGTGTCAATCAAGATTTGGGCATTTCGTAAGATCATTTCATAATCAAAATCACTATGGTCTGTAAGCAGAATAACAGCATCAAAATCTGCTATACTTTCAGGAGTAAGCTGAACTGATTTTAGATTAAAATTATGTTCCCGCATTTTTGGGAACACCGCAACATGTGGATCGCTATAAGATAATTCAGCACCCCAGTTTCTCAATAGTTCCATTACAAAAACTGACGGACTTTCTCGCATGTCATCGATATCACGTTTATAGGCGATTCCAAGGATTAGGATTTTTGAATTTTTGAGCGACTTACCCGCCTGATTAAGGGCATGGATAATCTTATCAACCACATATTGCGGCATGGCTGCGTTGACTTCGCCTGCCAGTTCAATGAAACGCGTATTCAAGCCAAATTCCTTGGCTTTCCATGTAAGATAGAATGGATCAATTGGAATGCAGTGCCCACCAATACCAGGGCCTGGATAATATGCAGTGAAACCAAATGGTTTGCTTTTGGCAGCATCAATAATCTCGAAAATATCTAGACCCATTTCGTCGCAAACGATTTTCATCTCATTGACTAAGCCAATATTTACGGACCGATGGATGTTTTCTAGAAGCTTCACCATTTCCGCGACCTGCGTAGAACTAACCGGCACGATATGATCAATGAACGAGCCATACAGAGCGTTCCCAGCTGCAAGACAGTTGGGTGTATGTCCACCAATTACCTTGGGAATAGTTTTCGTATTAAAGTTAGGATTGCCTGGATCTTCACGTTCTGGCGAATAGGCGAGGAAAAAATCTTCCCCCACAACAAGGCCTGCCTGTTCAACAAAGGGCAAAAGGATTTCAGCTGTTGTTCCGGGCCAAGTAGTGCTTTCTAATGACAAAAACTGGCCTGGACGTAAATAGGGTGAAATCATCTTCATGGTGTTTTTAACAAAGCTCAGATCCGGTTCACGAAACTGGTTCAACGGCGTTGGAACACAGATAATTAATGCATCACATTCTGCGCTGCGTGAAAAATCTGTACTCGCCTCGAACCCAAAACCTTTCATTGCCATGATGTCTTCGGGGAGAATGTGTTTTATTGGGCTAATGCCAGAATTCAAATCGGCTACGCGCTCTTCCAATATATCAAAGCCCAGTACGGGAAATTCAATTTCGGATATCCTCTTGGCAAGTGGAATGCCTACATAACCAAGGCCAAATATGCCGATCTTTGCAGAGCGGTCAGTAATACTTGCAACAAATTTTTCCAAATGTGTCATTCAATGGCCTTATCTTTAATCCCTACGAGATCCCAAATAGGATCAATCCAAGCTTATACAGTTTCAATTTTCTTGTGCGTTACACGTATTACATAAACATCAAGGTCAGCAACTCCTGTATTCATTTAAACTAGGTCATATTTACTAGTTCGTCTGGTAACTTGGACATATTAGGCTCTATCAGTCTCAGCTTGGAATGCCAGTCCATAACAACAAATTATAACGTCTTTTTCAGTTTTCCCAGATTAGTTAATCGGGAAAGAGCCGATTGCAGCTTCAACTTTATTGATAATCCATTCCGACTTCTTACCATTACAGCTCACGCTGTGCGAATAATCTTTGCTATATCAATTCACCTAAATGCCCCATACGCGCTGATGACAAACAGTATTATGACAGCTACAAAGGCACAAAATTAAATATGAAACTTTCCAATGCAGGATTATAACGCGTGAAACAAGTTTTCCAAAACCTCTCCAATGGCAAGTCAGAGCTTGTTGAGGCGCCCTCGCCTGTTGTTACATCTGACACAGTGCTGATCGACACAACTGGGTCACTCATTTCCACCGGTACAGAGCGCATGCTTGTTGGCTTTGGTAAGGCGGGTCTTGTGAGTAAAGCAAGGCAGCAGCCGGAAAAAGTGAAACAGGTTATAACAAAGGCAAAGACCGAAGGTGTTTTGACAACGGTTGACGCGGTTCGTTCTAAATTGGGTGCACCCATCCCACTTGGTTATTGCAATGTTGGTGTTGTGAGCGAAATCGGCAAAAATATCGTAGGTTTCGAAACTGGTGACCGGGTTGTATCAAACGGTCCTCATGCTGATGTCGTGCGGGTTCCTCAAAATCTATGTGCCAAAATTCCAGATGCCGTTTCTGACGAAACAGCCAGCTTCACAGTTGTGGCTGCTATTGGCCTTCAAGGTATAAGACTTGCTGAGCCTACGTTGGGTGAATGCTTTGTCGTAACAGGCGTCGGACTTATTGGCTTGTTGAGCGTGCAAATATTGCGCGCGCAGGGCTGCAAGGTCCTTGCAATTGATTATGATGATGCAAAGCTTGAGCTTGCCCGTAGTTTTGGTGCCTCCATATGCAATCCCGGCAAAGGTGAAGATCCGGTTGCCGCTGGCATGGCTTTTAGCGGTGGTGCGGGCGTGGATGGCGTGATCATAACAGCTTCCACAAAATCAAATGAACCCGTTACCCAAGCAGCCCAAATGTGCCGCAAACGGGGGCGTATTATTCTTGTTGGCGTCGTTGGGCTTGAATTAAACCGCGCTGATTTTTACGAAAAAGAGCTAAGCTTTCAGGTTTCCTGCTCTTACGGGCCTGGACGCTACGACAAGGCATATGAAGACCAAGGCAAAGATTATCCGCTTGCTTTCGTCCGCTGGACTGAACAACGCAATTTTGAGGCGATTTTGGACCTCATGGCGAGTGGGCAATTAAAAACTGATGATCTGCTGACGCATCGCTTCTTGTTTGAAAAGGCTGTTGATGCCTACACCCTACTAACTGATGATACATCAGCTCTGGGCATTTATCTTGAATACCCTCACCCCGTTGCAGAACGACATATCAGTGATCTTGTGTTGGGACCGCGGCAATCAGTTGAAACAGGTTCACCGGTGGTTGGATTTGCAGGCGCTGGAAACTATGCGTCACGCATCTTGATACCAGCATTCAAAAAGGCTGGGGCCGACCTGCACACGATTGCTTCATCCGGCAGTGCCAGCAGCACGTTGCACGGCACTAAAAACGGATTTCACAATGCGACATCCGATACAGATGCAATGATTGCCAATGACGATATCAATACCATTGCTATCGCAACAAGACACAACTCTCATGCCAGTCTGACGGCGAAAGCATTGAGTGCTGGCAAGCATGTTTTCGTGGAAAAACCATTGGCGTTGACCCATGAAGAACTGGAAGAGGTCAAACAGGCTTATACCGAAAGCAAGTCACAACTCATGGTCGGTTATAATCGTCGATTTGCCCCACAAGTTCAAACCATCAAGCGATTGATTGACAATGTTCACGAGCCAAAATCATTTATGATGGTAATGAATGCGGGTTCTATTCCTGCTGATCACTGGACACAGGATGATGCCATTGGTGGTGGCAGGATTATCGGTGAAGCATGTCACTATATCGATTTGATGCGCTTTCTTGCTGGATCGAAAATTATCTCAGCTCAAGCGCGTTGCATGGGCAACCACGACACAGTGCCAATTCGTGAAGACAAGGCGGCGATCATTTTAGGTTTTGAGGACGGTTCATTCGGAACCATCCACTATCTAGCTAATGGCGGCTCCACTTTTCCTAAAGAGCGAATTGAAGTTTTTGCAGCTGGGCAAACATTGCAATTGGACAATTTTTTGAAACTGCGCGGTTTCGGCTGGAAAGGCTTTAAGTCACAAAATGCGTTTCGACAAAATAAAGGACAATTTGAATGCGCCGCTGCTTTTGTCGAGAGCTTGAGAAATGGCAATCCCTCGCCTATACCAGCGGAAGAATTGTTTGAGGTTGCCGAGATAACACTTCAAGTTGCGGAGCAATTGAGAGAGCAAGAATAACCTTGATGGATAAGTTTCGCACACTTTTAAGGCTTGGACCAAGCAATCTTGCAAGGGTGGGAATCTACCGGCTGGGTTTGAAATCTGGATTTCATCGGGTTCAAGCAATATCAGCACCAATTCCATCTGGCCGACTTTTTAAGCCCGTTCAAACCACAGCGCCAAAAGGGTGTGTCGCTCGTAATAGCTGGCACCAAAACAGTGCTCGTATATTCGGGCAGGATATAACTCCCTACCCTGAACTCCCCCAATGGCATGCAAATGCATTGGTCGTGGGCGCATCGCAAAGCGCATCCCAAGACTGGTGGAATATTTCTGATTTTGACCCGAATGTTGGTGATATTAAAGGTATATGGGAGGCGTCTCGTTTTGACTGGTTGATTGCTATGGCCCAGCGCGCTGCATTGGGAGATGCGGGCGAATTAGAGCGGGCAAATATCTGGCTTGAGAACTGGCTTGAGAAAAATCCTCCCTATAAGGGGGCTAACTGGAAATGCGGTCAAGAGGCCTCAATCCGTGTGGTTCATTTGGCACTGGCGGCATGCATTATTGGCCAAGTAGAAGAGACAAGCCCAACATTGCTTTCAGTTGTCGAGTTACATCTAATGCGCATTGCTCCAACCATTGGGTATGCGATTGGGCAGGCAAACAATCATGGCACATCAGAAGCGGCGGCACTTTTTATCGGCGGTAGTTGGCTTGCCAAGAACAATATAGAAGCGGGTAATCAATGGCTGAAAATTGGACGGAAATGGCTTGAAAATCGCGCACAAACATTGATCGAACCTGACGGTTCTTTCAGCCAATATTCTGTCAACTACCACCGCATGATGTTGGATACATACTGCTTTGTTGAAGTGTGGAGACAAAAACTAAAGCTTACAGAATTCTCGCGCAGCTTCTTTGAGCGTCTCGGCAAATCAACACAATGGCTGCAGCAGATGGCTCAGGTTGAGAACGGTTTGGTGCCTAATATTGGCGCAAATGACGGCTCTCAAATACTCGCCCTGACAGATAGCAGCTACCGAGATTTCAGGCCCAGCATACAACTGGCTTGTGCCTTATTTTTGGATGCATGTGCTTTTGATGATGACGGTCTTAATAACCAGCAATTGTTGTGGCTCGGCGTGGATATGCCATCCAAAAAAGCTCAGCCGTTGCAAAGCATGACGTATGATGACGGTGGTTATCACATTTTACGTCAGGGAAACGCCGTTGCATATTTGCGCTATCCTCGCTTCCGCTTCAGACCAAGCCAAGCGGACATCTTGCACTGTGATCTCTTTGTGAATGGTGAAAACTTACTGCGTGACGCTGGCACATACAGCTATAATTCATCACACGAAGATCTTGTCTATTTCAATGGCACTAAGGCACACAATACCATCGAATTTGATGACAAAGATCAAATGCCCCGACTTGGCCGCTTTCTTTTTGGGAACTGGGTGAAAACCAAGAGCATTAACAAAATTAGTGAGAATGAAAACAGGGTAACTGCCGGTGCATCCTATCAAGGTCCAAGTGGTGAAAATCATTCGCGGGTATTGCAGCTTGAACACGATAAACTTGTCTGCATAGACGAAATTAGCGGCTTTAAAGATAAGGCGGTTTTACGATGGCGCCTTGCACCGGGGGCATGGAAGCTTGATGGTGATACACTCAGTGATGGGGTGCGTTCAATAGTCATCAAGTCAACGGTCGCTATAAAAAACATTGAAATTTTAGAAGGCCGTGAATCCTTATATTATATGCAACAGTCAATTCTTCCTGTATTGACTGTCACCCTTAGCAATAATGAAAAATCAAGCCTTGCTCAGATCACAACAACAATCCGGTTTTAACTAATGCATGTAATCTATTTTCATCAGCATTTTAGTACCCCGCGCGGTGCTGTTGGCATCAGGTCGTACCAAATGGCTCAAGGGTTACTGCGAAAAGGCCATCAGGTAACAATGGTATGCGGAAAATATGCAGGTGGCGTCACCGGCCTTGAAGGCGCTTTCAAAAATGGCAAACGTGAAGGCATGGTTGACGGCATCAAAGTTATTGAATTTGATCTCGCCTATGCAAATTCAGATGGCTTTATTCGCCGCACACTCACTTTCTTGAAATTCTCACTTCGAAGCATAATTCTAGCCCTGCGTGAGCCTTATGATCTGGCTTTTGCAACAACAACGCCCCTTACAGCCGGCATTCCTGGAATTGTTGCCCGATGGATTAGACGCAAGCCTTTTGTTTTTGAAGTCCGTGATTTATGGCCTGAGTTGCCGCGTGAAATGGGCGTTATAACCAATCCCCTGATCTTATGGATGATGGGTGTATTGGAATGGACATCATATCGCTCAGCTCATCGTTGTGTTGCTCTTTCGCCAGGGATTGCGAAAGGTATTGAGCGGTGTGGTGTTAGGCCAGAGAAAATTGCAATGGTACCTAATGGCTGTGATCTGGATATATTTAAAGAAACAACTGAAAAACCATGGCGCCCTGCTGGCGTGTCCAGAGACGACCTAATGGCTGTTTTTGCGGGAACGCACGGACTGGCTAACGGATTGGATAATGTGCTTGAGGGCGCGAAAGAATTAAAAAAACGCTCTCGCAAAGACATCAAGATTGTATTGATTGGGCGAGGCAAACTTACAGATTCTTTGAAGGAACAAGCGCAAAGAGACGGGCTGGATAATGTTATTTTTCATGAGCCGGTTTCCAAGGCAAAACTATCCGGTTTGATGGCAGATACTGATATAGGCATTCAGTCACTTGCCAATGTACCTGCGTTTTATTACGGCACCTCCCCTAACAAGTTTTTTGACTACATCGCCGCAGGGCTGCCTGTGCTCAATAATTATCCAGGTTGGATTGCTGATTTGGTCAGTGAGAACGAATGTGGGTTTGCAGTTCCTCCCCTTGATGAAAAAGCATTTGCCGATGCGCTGGAAGAAGCGGCTGATAACCGCACTGCCCTTAAACGAATGGGAGAAAACGCGTCGCTGCTTGCTGCCAAACAGTTCAACCGATCAGATTTAGTGGAGCAATGGTGCGACTGGATTGTAGAAGATTCGGCGTGAATTCATCTGCCTGTTAATCAAAACTCCAGAATGGGTTTTTATGTATAAGAACAATCTATTGTCACAAAGCGGTGTTATGTAGTAATTTAAACTTTGAGTTGAATAAAAGGATCGATTCAATTCGACAGATTAATTCTTAAAGGTGAGATGATGTTCAAAAAAATCGTTTTTGATTCTACTGTTAATGCCAACGCGGTTGCGGAAGCTATTCGTCAAGATTGGTTGGATAAAAAAGTAATTCATGTCAAGCGTCCTCATCAAGGTGACACTGATGAATTGCGGGCTTTTTATGATGAAGTCCTTGAAACACTAGGCGATCCCGTTGATATCGGCGAAGATGCAACCGTGGGCGACCGTGACAATCAAAGAACAGGCCTGAGATGGATGGAAATCCGTTACGATCCTAACATCCCAGATGCCTATAGGCATTCTTCGAACCCGCAACCTCTTCATACAGATGGTTCATACATTCCAGATTTCCCAGATGCCGCAATCATATATTGCCAGTCGAGCGCCAATAATGGCGGGGAAACTGTTTTTCTAGACTCAAAAGTTTTGATTGATGCGCTTGAGAGTGATGCTCCTGAGCTTCTCGCACGTCTTCGCGGAAATATAATTCCACATTCACGATCAGGAGACACACGCGTCTCTAAAATCATTGAAGGTGACACACAGGATCCAACACTTCACTGGAACTATTATTGCGTCGCTAAAGATATAGATGACGATTTAAAGGAACTGCGCGAAGAGTTTCACCAATTCCTACTTAACAGTCAAAAGGTGCAAGATTCTCTCGTTGCAGTAACGTTAAGACCAGGTGATTGTGTCATCTGGAAAGATGACAAAACTCTCCATGGGCGCAATAGCTTTGATCCGAAAGTGAAATCAGAACGGTTTTTATGGAAGTCCGCCGTTCATGTGAGGCACTAAGGTTGGACACACCCAATAAAATAAAACTGAGCCTTTCTAATCATTTTATTTTTGGCACTATGCGTATGGGCGATATCGGGTTGGATGCTTCTCGAGCGCTAATAGCTCATATGCTTAAGTGCGGCGTTACAAAATTCCATACTTCTTTTGAATATGAATGCTACGACCTTTTTTGTTCGGCTCTATCTCAGGCTTGTCAAGAAACCAATACAAATCAAGCCACTTTGAAACATATTGTAAAACTCGCCTCTCCTCACTTCGACGAGACGCATGTTAGTAGCGCAGATATTGTTTCTCATGTGGAGCGGTACAAAGGTGATTTGCAGGTTGATACGTTACACTGCATTCAATGGATGGCGCGCATAGACCTTTCCAAGGAAAATGAACGGCTGGATGTGCTTGAGCGTGATTATGATACGCTTGGCGATGTTTTCAAAAAACTGAAATCCTCCAAAGACATCGAGCAAGTTGGTTGCTTCCCATACACAACAGGGTTCGCACAAAAAGCCATCAAAACAGGTCTTTTTGATTGCATGGTTGATTATCTGAACCCGCTTGAAACTAATGCGCTTGACTATATGAAAGACCTGCAAACGGCTGGCATGCCATTTACGGCTTTACGTCCCTTTAATGCGGGCAAGTGTTTGGATGAAGGATATACGATTGCCAAGTTACTTGACTATGTGAAACAAAACGCACCATTGAGCGGAGCTATCATTGGTACGGGGTCGTTTGAACATTTCAATGAAATTCGGCGGTTATTTGAGCAGTGAACAAATGAAACCTTCAAGTCATTCCTTCTATGTCAACCATATCAAACGTGCGATTGACCTTTTTGCCGCGATTGTAACGATCCCGTTGTGGGGTGGAGTTTGCCTATTACTTTGCCTACTCATTAAAATAAACATGGGTGGCCCAGTTTTGTTCAGGCAAGACCGTGGTGGATACCGTTGTGAAAAATTTAAGCTGTTCAAATTTCGAACAATGACCCAACAAAAGGACGAAAATGGCGACCTTTTACCTGACGATCAAAGGATAACTCCATTGGGGCGTTTTATACGCTCAAGCAGTCTGGATGAGCTACCATCTCTTCTCAACGTTATATTGGGAGACATGAGCCTGATTGGGCCAAGGCCCTTTATATATGATTATATGGATTATTATACAGAGGAGCAAAAAGCGCGGCATAACCTGAGACCCGGCGTAACCGGATGGGCTCAGATTAATGGGCGTAATACGATTACGTGGGAGCAGAAATTTGAGTATGATTTATGGTATGTAGAAAATGTGAGTTTTGGGCTCGATATCAGTATAATCCTTAAAACCTTCAAAAAAGTCTTGTTCAGGAGTAACGTAAACTCCAATCAGGATGAAACCATGCCGCGTTTCGATGCAGGTAAAATCAAGCGAAATTCTGACAATCAGAGTTAGTGTCTATAACTATTATTTTTAAGATAGGTTTTCATATATGAGCCTCGTACAGCGCCTAGACAAGCTTTGGTATCCCAATCACGAACATGCATGGGATGCTAAAAACTTCCGTAAGCGTATTTTGGAGAAAGTATCTTCAGATATGACCTTATTGGATGTTGGTTCAGGCCGTGGCGCGGAACCGGCGATGAATTTTCGCGATATCGCCAAGAAAGTCTATGGAGCAGATATTGATCCGGCTGCCATGGATAATCCTTATCTTGATGAGCCGATGCTGTTTCAAGATGGCGAGCTCCCCAAACTGGAAGACGCTACAATTGATCTGGCTTTCTCCTGTAATGTCTGGGAGCATGTTGCCGACCCCAAGCCCTTTTTGAAAGAAGTAAACAGGGTTCTGGTACAAGGTGGATTGTTCTTAGCCAAGACACCCAATTTTTGGCACTACATGCCTATTATTGCTCATCTCACACCGCACTGGTTTCATGTTTATTATAATAAGCTAAGAGGCCGTAATGTCGTTGATACTTTCCCGACTGTATATGCTTTGAACACTTATAAAGATATCAAACGCCATGCTGAAGAGAACGGCTATGAGGTGCTTTACATTGAAGCTGAAGAAGGTCGTCCAGAATATTTGCGTATATCTGCTTTCACATATGTGTTTGGATATCTATATGAACGAGCAGTCAATCTTCTTGGGTTAAATTCGCTCAAGGTTGTCTATTACATCGCCCTGCGCAAAAAATAGGACCCCGCTTTGGCTTCACATACACCAACGATTGATACTGGCCGTAGACTGCTTTTGATTGGTGCTGGTGGGCACGGCAAAGTAGCCGCTGATATTGCTGAAATTTGCGGCTTTAAGGATATCACCTTTCTTGACCAATCTTATCCAGAGCGTGAGACAAACGGTTCATGGAAAATTGTCGGTGATTTAACGAGCATTGATAATTATAAAGCACAAGGCTGTGCATTCTTTTTAACGGTTGGGAATAATCAGACCCGTGAAAGATTATGGAAAGAATGCAAGCTTCAAGAATGTGTTCAACTCATTCACCCTTCAACCAACATTTCCCGATATGCCACACTTAATTTTGGCGTGCTTGCGGTTGCAGGTGTGATTGTAAACCCTGATACAGTTATTGGGTGTGGCACGATACTCAATACAGCGTGTACCATTGATCATGACTGTGTGATTGGGGATTTCGTACATGTTTCACCTGGAGCAAATATCGCTGGCGGCTGTCGTATTGGTGACCGCTCGTGGATTGGTATTGGCGCCTCCATCAAACAAGGTGTAACAATTGGCCGCGATGTTACAGTTGGTGCTGGGGCGACAGTTGTTAATGATATACCCGATGGTTTGACCGTTACAGGCACGCCTGCCAAACCTTTTAAGGAACAATAACAGATGCTCCACGGACCCTTCCCTCCCTGGCCAAATTTCACACAAGAAGAAGCAGATGCTGTGCAGCGTGTATTGCTTTCTAACAAGGTGAATTATTGGACTGGCGATGAGTGCAAGCAATTCGAAAAAGAATTTGCAGAATTTGCAGGTGCCGAACATGCAATTGCAGTTTCCAATGGCACAATTGCACTTGACCTAGCGCTGGTTGGGCTTGGAATAGGGTCGCATAATGGCGGATCAGCTTCTGACGAAGTTATCGTAACGCCACGCAGCTTCTTGGCTTCAGTATCATGTGTTGTAAACGCTGGCGCCATTCCCGTATTTGCGGATGTAGATTTAGAAACTCAGCTCATAACAGCAGAAACAGTCGCGCCTCATATCTCAGTAAATACGAAAGCCATCTTGTGCGTGCACCTATTTGGCTGGCCGTGTGACATGGACGCCCTTCGCGATCTTGTTGCAGGTCGTGGCATCAAGCTCATAGAAGATTGCGCACAGGCCCATGGTGCTAAATACAAGGGCAAGCCAGTTGGCAGCTTGGGAGATGTGGCCGCATGGTCATTTTGCCAAGATAAAATCATGACCACAGGCGGCGAAGGCGGCATGGTCACTTGTAATGATTTAGATCTTTGGAAAAGAATGTGGGCCTACAAAGATCATGGCAAGAGTTACGATGCTGTCTTTAACCGTGATCATCCGCCAGGGTTTCGCTGGCTGCATGAAAGCTTTGGAACCAATTGGCGGATGACGGAAATTCAAGGCGCAATAGGCCGAATACAGTTGAAACGCTTACCATCATGGACACGCCAACGTACGGAAAATGCAGAGGCTCTCAAGAAATTACTTATGCCGTTTAGCGGGCCGGATAAATGGCTTCGCGTTCCCGATTTGCAATGTATGGCATGCGAAGAACCATGCAACCCCGACGGGGCTTGTAAGCACGCATGGTATAAATTCAGCGCCTTTGTGCAGCCTGAAAACCTACCCACCGACATTTCACGCGACGATGTTATCGGCATGATTGCAGAGCAAGGTTTACCATGCATGCAAGGCAGTTGCAGCGAGATTTATCTAGAGCGGGCCTTTGATAATACAAGGCTAAGACCTGCTAACCGACTTCCAAATGCACAAAAACTTGGCGAAACCAGCCTATTGTTTGTTGTGCACCCGGGAGTTGATGTTGCGGGCATATCGCTTGATTTGAATTAGATATGCCCGCTAATTATGCGCTATCAACGTAAGCCAACGTCGATGGTCGACATCTATTATCCGTAAACGTGGACACTGGGATGTATTCCGACGTTCGAAGGTAAAATCACTTCCCCTACCATGAATGTTGGTAATGCGACTGCGACTTCTGAATTAACTGAAGCGAGTACATCCAACATTCTGAAGTTATATCCAAAAGAGTTTGGCTTTGGATGAAATAAGATATGCTGCCACCCTACATCAGCACGCACAACTTGATTTCCGAATATCCGTTCACCCTCAACATACACACGATTAGAATTACTCGTGTTTATCAAAACCTCACCTGAAATAACTTTGATATAACAACTTGCAGTCATTTGGTAGGAAACCGGTGTCGAGCGCGTCGTCAACACTAAGCCAAAATCGATCTGGTCATGTGATAATGGTGCCAATAATGGTGCAGTTAGCCGTTGAGTGAATTTTATTGCATGCCAATCAGCACCAAAACGCCTTCCATTTGTATTCGTTTTGTATTTTGTAACGAACTCAATAATACTTGGATCAAGTTCTTCGGCCGTTCCTCCGAAACTTGAATTATTGTGCCGAAAACTAGCGAATAACTCCGAGCTTGCCCCTGAAACCTGCGAAATGTAGGAGGGTTGCTGATAAGGCACGCCTGAGAGAGTTGCATTAGAATTAAAAGATATGAAACGCCCGCTGTCAGGCAGTATATTGGGTGTGAAAACTGTATTGGGTAATAGGACTGCACCAGTTTCAGAATTTGCAACTAAAGCCTCATTCCATTGTTCACCATCTGCTGTCACCTTCAGGTGCAAGTCGTCATCACCGACCAAGCCTATTTCAGCCCTGCCAGAAAACCCTGTTTGGAAAAGCAGGCTTCCAACATCATCTTTTTCAGCTTTATTGACTCTCATTTGATGTCCCTCACCGATGTGATTGAACAACGTGCCCGGAGATGAGACTGACAGTCTGTTGACTTCATCTGCCGTAGTATTCACACCAAGAAGAGAAACTGGATTAACAGATGTTTCAGTAGTGACGGGTTGCCAAGTTGTATCCTGATAAACAACGATTTCCATTGTATCGAGGTTCCAAACTAACCAACCTTCTACTGGGGCATAGTTTATCCAAGCGTTGTTGACAAAACAGGCTAGATTATCTTCCCATCCAGACCATTCGTCCGTTGCTTCATTTGCAACCAGATAACAATCACCCTCTTGTGGTGATGTTGGTGGTGATGAAAGATCTCTCGTTATAACACTTGTTTGAACCAACCTATCGAGGGTTTCCAGAGCCTCATTATGGGTCACGTGTTTTTGGGCTTGCGATGGCAATATGCGAGGTAAATTAAGTCGGGTGGTTTTGTCACTCATAGTCATTCTCCTGTTGTGGAGAATATTTTACGCGACTGTGATGTGACGGGGATAAGCCGATTAACTGTAAGTGTTATTTGTATGCTGCAACCTTTATTAAAATGATATATTACTAAATTCAGCTGGGTGGAAAATATAATACGTTTTGATTTGATGCTATGCGTTATCGGTGGGTAAAAGAATAGATGTATAAATATTTGGATGATCTGCCGCGCACTGTGAAGGGCTGGATCCTACTCATTAATGACCATATAATTTTGATCGCTTCATTCTTGATCGCCTTGATGTTGCGCGTAAACGATATATGGCCTTCCTTTTGGATCATTAAATCTTTCCCCCTTCTCGTCTTATTGCTGGTGAACGGGGTCATATTTTCCATGGCTCTTAGATTGTATTCAATCAAAATTGGTACCTTTGAAAACACCGCATTACTAAGAACACTTTGTTGGGTTGCTTTGCTTACTATTATTGGCACGACTGGCAATATTATTTTTCAACTAGGCGCACCACGTACAGTACCTGTCATTTTCGGGTCTGTTATGTTTCTTCTAATTTTGACAAGCCGTATCAGTATGATTGCACTCATAGTCTGGTTACGAGATAGATCAAATGGTAGGATTCCCATTGCAATATACGGAGCGGGCTCAGGTGGATTACAGATGCTTGCGGCACTCAATAACTCGCCCGAGTTTCGACCAACCGTTTTTATTGATGATAACCCAACGTTAAAAGGCACAATAATTGGCGGATTGAAAGTTATCACTACGGAGGGACTGCCACCTTTCATTGCTAAACGCCGAGTAAGAAAGATTTTTCTGGCAATCCCCTCCATATCCCCAAAAATGAAAAGATCAATCGTTAATCAGCTTGAACAATTTGATTGCGAGGTTCTTGAGCTACCCTCTTATATCGAGATGATAAAAACGGGTGGTATATTGGACAGTGTGCGACCTGTGTCAGCTGATGAGCTTTTGGGACGTGATAATATAACTTTGAATGTCCCAGACATCAAACGTGCTTATACCGGCGCTAATATCCTTGTATCAGGTGCTGGTGGCTCCATTGGCTCAGAGCTTTGCCGAAAAATTCTTGAGGTTCAGCCAAAGCACCTTGTCATTGTGGATGCATCCGAATTCAATCTCTACACGATTGAAAAAGAACTGGTCCCTAAAGCTGAGAAATTGAACATCAAGCTAACCGCCGTGCTTGGTTCAGTTGGTTCTGGTGACAAAATAAAATCCGTCCTCTTTGAACATCAAATCGATGTGGTGTTACACGCCGCCGCTTATAAACATGTGCCTATCGTCGAAGACAATGAAGTGGCTGGTGTAAAGAATAATGTTTTAGGTACGCGCATACTGGCAGAAGCAGCCGTTGAAGCGAATGTGAAACGTTTCATTCTTGTCTCTACCGACAAGGCGGTCAGACCAACAAATGTCATGGGAGCAACCAAACGTCTTGCCGAACTTGTGTTACAAGATTTGCATTCTCGAAACAGTGGTACAATTTTTTCGAGTGTTCGGTTTGGCAATGTACTTGGCTCTTCCGGCTCAGTCATTCCGCTGTTTAAAGAGCAGATTGCCAATGGCGGGCCGGTAACGGTTACCCACCCCGAAGTCACCAGGTATTTCATGACAATTACTGAAGCAGCAAGTCTTGTTCTTTTGGCAGGTTCCTATTCAGAAGGCGGAGAGGTTTTTGTGCTGGATATGGGGGAACCGATTAAAATTATAGATCTTGCCCGCAGGATGATTGAACTCTCTGGAAAAACTATATTGGATGCGGAAAATCCAGATGGTGAGGTCGAACTTTTAACGACAGGTCTAAGGCCTGGTGAAAAACTCTATGAAGAACTACTGATTGGCGAGAATACACTTCCAACGCCACACCCCAAGATACTCCGAGCCAAAGAAAACCATTTAGCAGAAAAAGAAATGCGAAAGGTATTAAAGGAGCTTCAATTAGCCGTCAAAAGCTTAGATGTTGAGGCGATTAGAGCTACTTTACACAAGTGGGTTGAAGGCTACAAAGACACGTCGATTGATTAAAAATCAGAGCACTATTAAATTACCCAGCAACTTTTCTGGAGCGTTTTTTAACTTTCTTTTTTTCACGCCCCCCTACTTCCTCTGGCTTAGTCAATATAATGGCGATCGATAATATAAAGACCATGGATATAGCCATTGTGCGCAATGGAAAATCCACAAAGCTATGAATCATAATAGAGAAAATTGAGATTGCTGCCGCTTGTGTGAACTCATTCGTTAGTCCGTTACGCGCAATGAGAGCTATAAAAATTGCCACTAAAATAAAAAATGATATTCCTGTTTCTAGAAACAATTCGATGTAGTCATTGTGTACGTGCGTTATATATGTTTCGCCAAGATTGGTTGTGTCTTCATAGATTGGCCATATTGAAAAAAAGCTTCCCAGTCCCGTTCCTGTAAGCCAGTTTTTGGTGGCTATGTCCCAGCTTTTCAAAAAATAGTAATCGCGAGAACTTGTATCGATAAGGCTTGAACTCTCTTGGGTAAGAAATAGATAGCCAACAAGAGCAACGCCTACTGAAAAGATGATCACTTTTACAGCAAGAGGTTTTTTATGGGTTATTGCCCAAACAAAACAAAATAAAAATAAGCTGGTTGAAATTATCATTCCAGCACGGGCACCCACAGCAAATTGCAGACCAGCCAGCACCAAACCTGCAATGGCATATAATACAGGGTTCCATCTCATTAATAGAAACCTCCATGCAAGAAAGGGAATGACAAGATAACTCAAGCTGCCAAAATGGTTTTCGTTTTGAAATGTTCCCATTCTGATCGTATATGGCAACAATCCTGAGATAACGATTTTAGAATCAAATGAAAGTTGAATGACTGTGATTAATGCGTTGAGTGCAACACCGATGAAAACGAAATTGATGAGAGACTGCAAACTATCTCCACTCAAAGTAGCTAGGTATAGAAAGAAGCCCAGCAAAACAATTGATGTGATGATTAAATTGAAGCTTCTTGATGGAACTGTCGTCAAAAAATAACTGCCATCACTTGGTATTTGATACTCAGGTAGATTTTTCACAATATCTATTGGCAGAAATTGCGCGACGAGAATGACTATAATGGCAATACAGAAGCCTCTAGCAAAACCTCCCAACCTATTTTCAAATAAGTTAGAAAATCCTATTATTACAGCTGGTATTGCCAGCACATATAAAAGGCTATCAGACCAAATACCTTGTTTTGTCGTCCCTCCCAAAAGGATCGCAAACAAAACCAGGCAACCAGCATAATTACGCCTAATGAATTCATCCGAATAATGCATGAGGCCTAACTAGTCTCCAACTTTTTCAATGGATACATCGTGAATAAGCAAGCTTCCCGTTATACGGTTTGCCCAGCTTTTTGAGAAATTCTTATTATACACATTTATCACTTGCATCTTGCAGTCATCGTTCGGTACGAGCACTTCAATATCAATAGAGTTTTGCTCATTTTTAGATTTTAACAACGCCACTTCACCGAGTAATCGTCTTGGTTTAAAGCATGAGATACCCATAACAACTGGTTTTGGACTCTTTAAATTTTGATTTGTATAGCTAACGTTCAATCTTAAACGTCCAGGTGGTAATCTAATATGTTGAATCAGGTTGTTTAAATTTGTGGGTTTGCCGAGAAAGCGTATTTCAAGGGATGTATCATCAGGTGATTTGATCGCCGTTTTTTTAAGTCCAATGTCAACGCCAGCTTGATCTATGATGTGCCAATCAAAAGGACTTGTTGTCGGTTTGAAATCAAATGAACTATTAAACACAAAGCCAGCTTGTTCGCGTTGTTCGTCATTCAACGTCAGCAAAAACAAAATATAAGCATTAGAATATTTTTCGGCTCTGATTAGAGATTTACTAGTGTATGCTATGAGATGCTCAAGATTTTTTTCACCCGATTTATGCCAATCAATAACCAAGCGATAAGCTAAATCTTGGCCACGCACATCCTCACTCTTAATCAAACTTTTTATAAGGTCGACCTCGCTAGATTTATATTGTGTGAAAAACTGACTTGCTGATTTGTAAGAATCTTCATCTTGAAATAGTTCAACCAAGAATGGTTCGATAAGTGGCCAACGGTTTCGCCACCTCAAATAGACCAATTCAGCAAGCTTTGTTGCTTTGAGGTATTCACCTTTTTTGAATTGAAAAACAAACCTTCGCAATAAGGCATATTGGTCTGTCTGGATAAGTTTGCGGGCATGGATGTAAAATTCTTGCGCCTCTTCTTCCCTGCCCTGACTTTCTTCAATGAAACCGAGAAGACTGTAAAGGCGACCATCAAAAGGGTCTTTTTCCAATCCTTCTAATATGATTGGCTTCAGTTCGGAAATATCGCTTCCAGGCTCAGAAGTCGCCAGATATTCATATATGAATGAGCGTCTAGCGTGATTGTTTAAGGGGTTAATTTTAAACGCGAGATGTTTATCAAATTGCTGAACAAACTGACTGGTCGAGCTAAATAAAATTAGACAACATAATAGTAGTGAGACTACAAACATTATCTTTTTCAATTGAAATCACGCCTTAAATTCATGTCATCCGAAGCAACCTGTTTCTAACATTCTCATGCCAAGGATACCATATCTCATTTATTTTTTTACCATAAAGGCGCAAGTGATCATTGCTTGCTACAGATATGGTCTCATGAAATATTTTAAAATTTCCGCCATCACAAATCCCCCACCTAGAACATGGCCTATATTTATTTTAGCTTGAGGTAAGGTCGCGGCTTTAATTCTCGTAATCGAGTAGCTTAATTTGTTACGACAGTTTATTTGATTATGCATAGGTAAAAATACGCTTTTGTAGATTAACTAAAAGCGCATGTGATATAGCTGCTGAATTTACTGAAATTGAATATTTGGATTAAATTTTATCAAAACTTGAGTTGAAGAGGCTTTTAACTTTCCCAAACGTTTCAATATCTGTTTCAAAACGTTTAGTAAAAAGATTAAAGGGTCCGTACTTTATCTTAATTCTAGGACTACCCATGTGATTCCGACGAAAATAAAAATTAGCGCCGCTACTTTTATAATATGATGCCTTGCGAATTAAATCTATATCCATGACTACACAACAACTAATTACTCTACTCTTCAAAATTACAAGTATACTTTAATTGTTTATATGTAGTATATTTTATTCAAATTTGTCAATATTTATACAATTTGGTTAATAAAATCATTTAAATGAGAACAATCATCTATTAGCAAATCCAAACCGGCTCGCTAAACGACTAAATGTGTTGCTTTTTTGCGATGAATGCTCGTTAACATCACTAATATCGTTTGATACCAAGGCTGGTTGTGGCTCGTCGCTCTCATAAGAATAATAATTATACTGCATATATCGATAGGCATAATTATAGTCGAGTTGATTGACTTTGAATTTAGTAAACGCACAACCAATCACATTGGCGCCAACTGCACGCAGCCTCTTCAATGCATTTTTTGCCGCTTTGCGCGTTACCTGTTTAGACGAAACAACAACCAACGTTGCATCAACCTGCCGCGCTATAATTGGCGCATCTGACAGCCCCATTACTGGCGGACAATCAATGATCACCAAATCATACTTCTTAGTGCAATAGTGGATGGTCAGCCCCATTTTTTGTGAGACCAGAAGATCTGAAGGATTTGGAGGGATTGTTCCTGCAGAAAGAAAAGTAATATTAGGATTATCCGTTTCGCGGAAAATCTTAACGACATCTCCACCGCGCACAACATTGGTGAGAAGATTACTTAGACCTATCCCAGCGTCCGTATTAAAGAGACGGTGCATACGAGGTTTGCGCAAATCTGCATCAATCAATAAGACCTTACGACCAAGAGAGGCAAAATCATGGGCAAGACGAAAAGCCGTGGTTGATTTACCCTCCGAAGGCTCAGAGCTGGTTACCATCAAGCTGCGAATATTAGTATCCGTACCCGTAAACTGAACCGAAGTACGCAAAGTTCTATAAGCTTCTGATAGTGCTGAATTCGGGTTGTCGATCGTTTCCAATAGCTCACCGCTCTCCGTATAAGGAAGAACCCCGAGGATTGGAATATTGAGTTCATTCTCCAACTGATCTGGAATACTAAATGTGTTGTTTAATAGTTCCAAGACATAGACTGTTGCCGCAGCTAAGCCAGCAAAAGCGGCTAGAAACGCAACAAGGTTCAGTAGTAATTTAGGAGATAAAGGACGTATAGCAGGTACAGCGAACTCTACGATATTCGCACTGGCATCACGCAATTCCGATCCGATTCCCACATCACTCAATTTAGTAATTAAAGACTCGTATTGACGGCGATTAGAATCCACCTCTCGCTTCAAAATTGTATATTGAATATTCTTTCGTTGGTAAGAAGATTGTTGCTTTTCCAATTCAGCTAATTCAAGCCGCAGTGATGCTTCCTTTGATTTACTCTGCTCATATTTTAGTTCAACAGATTTAGCGATCGAATTGATTTCGGACCTCACCTGTTTGCGCAGTTCATTTATCTGAGCATTTAACCTGATCATTTCAGGAAAACCAGGCTTAAGCGTACCAAGTTTTTCTTGATAAGTAGCGCGGAGTTCAGCAATTTTCAAATTAGTTGTCTGTATCGATCCACTTGCAAATACATCGGGCAGAGAAGCTGCGTCACCATTAGAAATTTGCGCCTTGAAGCGCTCTGCCTCAAGACGCTCTTGAACAGCCTGAGATAGTGCCGAATTAATTTCAGCTATGCTTGATGCAATCAGGGAAACTTCATTTCCTGTAACTGTTATACCGGCATCTTCGGCATATTTAACAAGTTCTTTTTCCGACTTATGAAGACTCTCTTTGGTCTGAATCACTTGTTGTTGGATAAAGTCTTTTGCAACGGTGGATGTTTCGCTTTTTTTATCAATACTTTGTTCGATATAACTCTTAGCCATCTCATTAGAAATTTTCGCAGCTATTTCAGGGTCGGGATGGGTATAATTAACCGCAAGAATGCTCGTATTTCTGATCAAATTAATGGAGAGATTTTTTTTGATTTTATCAAGAGCTACTTCCTCTCGTTGTTCGGCAGTTAACTCGCCAAGCTCCCGTTTATCTGAGCCTAATGTAAATCGCTTGGTTATATTAGTTAAAGAGAATTTAGGTGTAGGCGATAAAAAATCCGGGTCTTCAGCAAGGCCTAGTTCAAATATAACTCTCTTAGCCAATTCCCGTGACAACATCTTTTGTCTTGCTGTCTCAAAGGTTCGCAAATCATTTGACTGGGAAGTCACTTCCAAGTCTTGGAAAACTTTGGCACTGCTGGTCAAAACTTCAATTCTAGTGGTTGAACCATATTGAGGTGTCTGCAAAAAATTAAAGAATACAGCGAGCACGATAGCTGCGATAAAGAAGGCTGCCAGTAACAGTCGGTAATGAATGACGTACCAAAACAGTTTTACAGGATCAAAAGTACTCTCTTCTTCTTCCGGATTACTATATGGATTGAAGCCATGGTGGTTGTAGCCACCATTAGGCATCGGCATCACTGGATGCGAGCTGGCTTCTAAGTGCGTGGGGAGATAATCGGGTTTCATATAAGCAGTGTTACTCGCATAATAGAATTGGTGGCTTTTTAGAATGGCATTGTTTATCGCTATCTATTGAACTCATTACACAATCAACCACTATAGCAATGGAATTGCTCGCACAGCATTTGCCGCAACCCCAAGTGTTTCTTTCAGGTTTTTCTGAGCCAACTTTGTTTTAGATGAAAATGCGACGATTATGTCACCACCAAAAATTTTTGGATCAATTGCCTGACCTTGTTGAATTTTCTTGAGATTATAATTAGCTACAAGCTTCTTCCCTTGAAAATCTCGATAAACGAATATTTTGCCGGTATCAGCAATTGGCGAAAGCCCCCTTGCAAGGGCAACAGCTTGCAAGAGCGTGGTATTCGAGCTGCTCGGATAAACCCCAGGCGTTAAAAACTCTCCATTAAGTGTGACTTGCTGACCTTTGGATTCTGTAACCAAAACTGCGATATCAGGAGATTGCAAGTGCTTTATTTCATATAATCTTTCTAGCTCACTTTCTAAAGCACCAACAGTTTTGCCAGCGGCGGCTACACGACCTATCAAAGGCATTGAAATGCGGCCACTGGAATCAATTTGGACGGTCTTATCAAGCTCATCTACCTGAAAAACATCAACCTCCAGCAAATCACCAACTAAGAGCACAGAATCAGCACCACCCCGCGTGTTTTCAGGGGCTGGCAAGCTTTCAACAATTTGGAGGTCATTTTCAATAGACTTATCTCCATTCGGAAGCTGAACATTATCTTGTGGCGATACGAGAGCAGTTACCGGTACTTGTCTTTCCACACCGCAGGCGGAGATAAGCACGCAACATCCGATCAATATCACATGACAGCATAATTTATTTAAACTGTTCAAAACCATTACTGTCGCCCTTTATAATAACTCAACACCACTCATTTTATTTTAATCATATTCAAAATACTTGCCCTAATAGCTTATGATACAAGTCTTATTTTTATGACAAGAATAAGATAATAGCAAAATTTGAGTATTTTAGATACTCTATCAATTGCCCGTTTTTTTAGCTAAAATTGTTATCTATTCCTAAATCCAACTTCTATCTATTTGAACCAACTCCAGAAGCCCTTTGATTTTTCTTTACCATCCCTTTTAATAACACTACGGTTTTTTCTTGGGAGCGGCTGGTTTTCCATAATCAACTTTGGGTTTTCATGGACAATTTGAATAGCCGCTGATTCGTCCAAACGGGCGGAGATGATCTCGAATGCTTTACTAAGTCCAGGCGGGCGACTTTTTAAATTATGTGCATCACTTGCTATGATATCTACACGCCCCTCATCTAACATACGTTCTGACCAATACTTAGCTCTATCCCCAAATCGTCCGGTTATTGATGCTGCTGTCAATTGAATTGGAACGCCTAATTCGTCCATTTCAACCATCTTGTCATAATGGCTCTCAATCCAAGTGAGTCTCTCAGGGTGAGTCAGAATTGGAATGTAATTTTCGGCCAATATTTTTTTACTGAACTCAACAATTTTGGGTGGCATGACATGATGGCTAGGTTCAAATAGAAAATAACGTGTTCCATTCAATGATGGTATATAACCAGCTTGCAATCCTTGGACGTTTGATGGACCAATATGCACATCGGCACCAATTATCAGTTTGAGAGGCAGTTCTTGTTGTTTGAGCGCTTCTTCTAGTTCGCTCATTTTCTGCTGGATTATACCGGTGTCGTTATCATAAATGCCAGGCATAATATGTGGCGTACAAGCGATATGTGTTGTTCCATCAGCAACAGCCAATCTGGCCATTTCAACTGACATCTCAATATCCTTTGCACCATCATCAATGCCATGAAGTATATGACTGTGTAGGTCTATCATTTAACAGGACAGCTATCTTTTCAATTGATTCACATAGCTACATTTAAAATAAAAGATCAGATATTACCCTTATCCATTCTCCTATATTAAACTACTATCGGAATAATATATTTACTCATGCGACATGTACCCTACATGAACGCTGGAACTAAACAGTTGTCACGCATGAATATGCTAGATTTCAAATACTGATATTACCGCAAAATTAATGCCGCAACCATTATGGTGCGACATTAATAATTCAAAATCAAATCTGAAAGAAAATCAACTATGGAGTTGCTGGAGAAGCGCCGGCAGCATCATCATCGTCGTCGTCAATCAGTTCAAAAATGCCATATCCAACACCACCAAGGACTGCGGCGCCGAGAAGCAAGTAAGCAGGGGAGAAACCACCACCAGTAACAGCCTCAGTTACTGGTGCGAGGACTGAATCAGACACAGCTTCAGGAAGGTCAGCCCCATATTTAGTTTCAATCGTGTCAAAAGTTGTTACGGAAGCTTCCTTTTGCCCTGTAGATGAAATACTAGCGCATATCGGAGCAGCGACATTATCTGTGAGAGAAACTTTCAACTCAGAATTTGCAGGAACCAAAACTGAACAAGAAGAACCAAATGAGACCTTCGCAGCAGACTTTTCTCCAACGCTCAAAAGAGACCCTACAGAAATATCAGAACCAGCTACTGCTTGGCTATAGCCAGACTTGCCAGACTGAAGAACTTCCCCGGCTACAGAAATAACTTTACCAGCAGAATTACCCGCTGAGGCTGAAACACAACTACAATTGATTGTATCATTTGCCGCAAATGCAATTGATGTATGCGCCGAAGTCGCTGCCACCAAAGAAAGGCTTAATACAGAGCTCAATACCTTATTCATTTTTATCATTCCTGTTTCATGGTTCTTGAGAGTTTTCAAAATCACATATGCGATAGCTTAAAAACCTCATTAGAATATTCATTTAGAGACTCATTAACTCAAGTCAATTAGAGACTCATTAACTCAAGTCAATTGATAACGCAAATTACTTTTTATTGCAACCTACAATTACAATCACACATTTAATACACCCAACAATGAAATGTGATATCTTTAACCAATCAAAACTGCAATAAATCAATGTTTATCAATAGCTTATTCATAAAGCTACCACATACCGATGACCGTTTTATTAACAAATTATTTTAATTTGTTTTGAATAATAAAATACTAATAATTTTTTTTCAAATTAGATTTAACTAAACAACAGGCAAAACATTATTTTCGTCAGGTTTGTCTGTCGTAAGGTCGTTTCAATCATAATGTAAGCAAAACCAAGGTGAGCAACTGTACAAGCGAATGAGTATAAGGTTGCCGGTTATTGGTGAACTTTTTTTTGATAACGGGCTCCAGCCTAACAAAGCCATTGCAGGTACAAAAAATAATTTAAATAGCTCATATCCAAGTATGAGCAATATCTTCATAAGTTGACTTCACTCCGAGGTTTAGTTTTCTCGCATTATTCCAGCCCAGCAATTTCAATTTTGTAACATCACTAAGTTTGCGTGGGGTGCCATCTGGTTTTGAGGCATCAAAGACCAATTCTCCTTTAAAGCCGACAACATCACAAATAATTTCGGCGAGCCCACGGATCGACACTTCTTCCCCAGAGCCAACATTAATGAGATTTTCATCGCTATAATTTTTTGTCAGGAACACAACAGCGTCAGCAAGATCATCTACGTGTAAAAACTCACGCAAAGGATCACCACTTCCCCATACCGATAAAGTCTCGGCATTTCGTATTTTTGCCTCGTACGCTTTTCTTAACAACGCAGGCAAAACATGGCAGTTCTCCAAATTATAGTTATCATCTGGACCATACAAATTTGTTGGCATTAAAGAAATGAAATCGCAACCATACTGTTTGCGGTAAGCCTGACATAACTTTATTCCGGCAATCTTGGCAATTGCATACCATTGATTTGTTGGCTCCAATGGTCCGGTTAGCAGCGAATCTTCCTGCATCGGTTGTGGCGCCAGTCGCGGATAGATACACGTAGAACCTAAAAATACGAGTTTTTCGACACCTGCTTTAAATGCAGCATGGATCAGATTTGCCTCAATCATCAAATTCTCATAAAGAAAATCCGCTGGATAGATGTTATTGGCATGAATACCACCGACCTTGGCAGCAGCAATAAAGACCACATCAGGTTTGCTGGATTGCATCCAAGTTTCGACCGCTGCCTGATTGATAAAATCAACCTCTTTGCGGCCCACACCCAATATATCGCAATTCTCTGATTGTAGTCGCCTCACAAGGGCGGCTCCTACCATGCCGCGATTGCCTGCTACACATACTTTTTTGTTGCTCAGATCAAACATTAGACATGCCTAATTCAATTATTTTAAAACCCAAGTTCGGCATTATCAGGCCAACTTCTTTTTCAACAAAGCAAGATCTGATGCGACCATATCCTTAACCAATTCAGAAAAACTCGTTGTGCATTCCCAGCCCAAAAGTTTTTTGGCTTTGGAAGGGTCGCCTAAAAGAATGTCTACCTCTGTCGGACGAAAGTATCTCGGGTCGATCTCAATCAAAACTTTTCCCGATTTAACATCTATACCTTTTTCTTCAACGCCCTGCCCGCTCCATTCAATCGTAATTCCAAGTTCTGCAAAAGCTATCTCGACAAATTCCCGAACAGACCTTGTTTCACCGGTTGCCAGAACAAAATCATCTGGTTCATCGTGCTGCATCATACGCCACATACCTTCAACATAGTCGCGCGCATGGCCCCAGTCACGTTTTGCATCAATGTTGCCGAGGTAAAGCTTGTCTTGCAAACCCAACGATATCGAAGCCGCTGCATGGGTAATCTTACGAGTTACAAAGGTTTCGCCACGAATTGGACTTTCATGGTTAAAGAGTATGCCGTTCGATGCGAACATTCCGTAGGCTTCACGGTAATTTACGACAACCCAGTATGCATAGAGTTTGGCCGCCGCATAGGGAGACCTTGGATAAAACGGCGTTGTCTCAGATTGCGGTGTTTCTTGTACTTTCCCGTAAAGTTCAGATGTTGATGCCTGATAAAACCGTGTTTTCTCTGTCAAACAAAGCAGTCGAATAGCCTCTAATAATCTAAGGGTACCGACAGCATCTGAATTCGCGGTATATTCCGGTGTTTCAAAACTAACCTGAACATGCGATTGGGCGGCAAGGTTATAAATTTCATCGGGTTGGGTTTCTTGTATAATACGGATCAAATTAGTGGAATCCGTCATATCACCATAATGCAAATTGAACTTTACATCGCTCTCATGCGGATCTTGATAAAGGTGGTCAATTCTCTGACTATTCAATGAAGATGAACGACGCTTTATGCCGTGAACGATATAGCCTTTAGAGAGAAGTAGTTCTGCAAGGTAAGCGCCATCCTGCCCTGTAACCCCTGTAATAAGTGCCGTTTTTATAGTCAAAATTATTCCATTCATTGTAAGGTTTGATTAGATAATCAAGCGGGCTATTTGATTGTTTTGACCCCTAGCCCGTCAAGATTGTTCGAATTCTTTTTAGGACGATTAACAGATCAAGCCATACTGAGAAATGTTTGATATAAAAGAAATCATAATGAGGTTTCTCTAACATAAGATCTGGAGTTGCTAAATGCCTTGATTGACCCAAGCCCAACCAGACACTTCAGGCCTTAAGATAAGCTAATACTTGTAGTAAGACAATTCCATTTGATACCAATCAGATAGAGCAATTGCTTCTGGGTATGGACCTTACCGCTTTCGTTCCAAGAATCCTTTAGCAATTCTCAACAACACGCTTGCTTCAAGCATGCATAGCAGCCACAGAGATGAACGCACTCAATAATCTGCTTGATAGCATCAACCTTAAATCTTTAGTGAATAAAAGCTTAGCCATGACCGCCTCCTTGTCCTCAGTCTTATGGAACAAGCCGCCTACAAATCTAGTGGCTATTCATTATCAACATGATCCAGTGCAGACGGCAAAAACATCGGTGATCGGCGCCATCAACATGCTTGGACTAGCTAAGCGGTTGGGTTGCAAAATATTTCAAGCCTCAACAAGCGAAGTTTACGGTGACCCAAGTGTTCACCCGCAACCGGAAGAATATTGGGGCAACGTGAACCCAATCGGCCCACGCTCTTGTTATGATGAAGGTAAGCGTTGTGCGGAGACTTTATTCTTTGATTACAATCGTCAAGTAGGTGTGCCGGTCAAGGTTGCACGTATTTTCAATACCTATGGCCCAAGAATGCATCATGCTGATGGCAGGGTCGTTTCAAATTTTATTGTCCAGGCTTTGAATGATGCCCCTATTACAATCTATGGCAATGGAGAACAAACAAGGTCGTTTTGTTATGTTGATGACTTACTTGATGGCTTTATGAGAATGATGGATACACCAGATGACATCACAGGGCCTATTAATCTTGGCAATCCAAACGAATTCACAATTGGTGAATTGGCTAAAACGATCATCCAGATGACTGATAGTCAATCAGAGCTCTTACAGGAGCCACTGCCCATAAATGACCCAAAGCAGCGGAAACCAGACATATCAAAAGCACGAGAATTACTAAATTGGGAGCCAACTATTGAGCTTAAACACGGGCTTGAAAAAACCATCGAGTATTTTAGATAATTTTAGACCCCAATATATCAAGTGTGTTGCGGCACTTATCATCTCTATATTTCATCAATAGATTACGTGCTTCAGCTCAAAACGCCATGCTTTACGAAATATTTACACTTGTGGAACACAACTAGAACATCTATAAATGTTCTTGATTTGTATCCAACAAGATTCGGAAAGCAGGAATCGGTCAATGTTAACACGCAAACAGCACGAGCTCTTAATGTTCATCAATGAACGTTTGAAGGAATCTGGTATTCCGCCAAGTTTTGATGAAATGAAAGATGCACTTGATTTAAGATCAAAGTCAGGTATCCACCGATTGATTACAGCATTGGAAGAACGCGGTTTTTTACGTCGCCTGCCCAACCGTGCACGGGCGCTTGAGATTTTGAAACTCCCTGAATCTGTAACACCAGGTCTTGCCTCCACTCAACGCTCAACGGGTTTTTCGCCCAGTGTGATTGAAGGCAGCCTTGGTAAAGTGCCTCCAACACCATCTAATAATACAGATGAAACAACGGATGCGATCTCTATTCCTGTTATGGGCCGCATTGCAGCAGGCACTCCAATTTCCGCTATACAAGAGCATTCCCATTCCATCTCCGTCCCACCTGATTTGCTATCAAATGGTGAACATTATGCACTCGAAGTACGTGGCGATTCTATGATTGAGGCTGGTGTTTTAGATGGTGACACAGTCATCATCAAAAATCAGAATTCCGCTGATAATGGCGATATTGTCGTGGCTCTTGTCGATGAAGAAGAAGCCACGCTGAAACGCTTGCGACGCAAAGGTGCTTCCATTGCACTCGAAGCGGCTAATCCTTCCTATGAAACACGAATCTTTGGCCCTGACAGGGTCAAAGTTCAAGGCAAATTAGTAGGCCTTATTCGGCAATATTGATTAAAATAAAGACCTATCTGTTTTTAGATTGATAGTGGTTGTGCCATGGACGTTTTATCGCAGGTATCGATGATTTCACGATAAAGATTTCATCTGCGCTCTTATTTTTCACGCCATGTGTTTTCTTTATATACACACTATGCGCACCCCCTGCTTTCAGGCGATAACGATCAATGACAAGAGCTGATTGCTCACAATATCGTGGCGCCGAGAATTGCGAGATGACGATATCAGCCCGTCTGCAATCTTCATAAAAGCCTGAGGGGTGTTTCACATGGGCAATAATCTTATCTTGGAATTGAAACACACACCCAAAGTCATCACAAAATGGCTTGTTTATTTTATCACTAGGCTTCTGGTCTTTATGTAGACCAAGGCCTGCGCGCCAAACCTTTTGCTCAAACCGCCCTGCCCTCGCCCCAGAGACAACCAATTCATCGCCGTTAGTGCGCACAGCGACCGTCTTACCGTCTTCAGCAATTAAAACATGCGGCCGAGAGGTGACCGGTAGCGCCCAAAACCCAAGAGCAAAAACAGGTATAAGCAATAGACGCAATTGGGATTTCATTACGCACAATAAAATAAGTGCCGCACTGAGCAATAAAAACGCTTTTGAATTTAACGCACCGGTTGCAGCATATGCACCCGTATATGTGCCTATTTGATCTGCGACTTGCACAATGATGTCGATACCAAGCCCCATAACCTTAAAAGGCAGCGCTTCATAACCAAATGGCATCAAAGCAAGCCCCAAAAAGCCAAATGGCATAACGAGGGACGCAAAAATGGGCACACCAATCAAATTTGCCACAAGCCCCAAAGGAGCTATGCGATGGAAATGGAACGCAGCAAATAGCCCCGTCGAAATACCCGCGAGAAGTGATGTGATAATCAAACCCAAAAAGTAACGTTTGGCGTTTAAAAGCAACCAGCTAGGAATAGTTATATTACCTGCATTTAAGGTCGATCTACCAAGCCAATAAGAAGCAAAAGCTACCAGACACAGCGTGGCCGCGAAAGACATTTGAAACCCTGGACCGATCAGTGCAAAAGGTGACAGCAACAATATCAACAAACATGCCAATGCAATATTTCGAACAGAAATGGCGCGGCGACCAAAAAGCATAGCCAAAGCCATAATACTTACCATGATGAAGGCCCGCGTTGCCGAAACGCTCCCACCTGACAAAAGAAAATAGATAAATCCTGTCCCAAGACCTGCGTAAGTTGCAATATTTCGAATTGAATAATGCAAAGACCATCGTACATTAAGAGCCAATACGCCTCGTGTAGCAAAGATGATGAATGTCATTACCAGCGCCATATGTAACCCCGAAATAGCCAATAAATGAGCAAGACCAGAGACCACAAATGCCTCACGAATTTCTGGTTCTATATTACCCCTCTCTCCAACCAAAAGAGCGGCTGCAACGCCTTGGAATTGCGCTTGTCCATTTGCCTCAAAGGCGTTTGAGATGCGGCCTGAGATTGCCGCGCGCCATTTTGTCGTTGAAGACAGAATTAGCATTGAACCAGACTGTCTAGCGGGCACTATTTTAGGGGTTCCAAAAACAAAACCCGTAGCCCCGATGCCTTTAAAAAACATATCACGGGCGAAATCATATCCGCTTGGCATGACCGGCCCCGGTGGTGGACCAATTTCGGCACGAAAGGCTAAACGGTCGCCGGGCTTCGCGGTAAAGCCTTTAGCCAAGACCCGCACTCGAATGCGCTTTGGCATAACAAGCCCTTCGCGTGTGCTTTTTAAAGCAATATCACCGATTACAAGCCGCTTCGATCCATCAGCTCTTTTCTCGTAATTTTGAACGGTTCCCTCAAGCGATACGCTATATTTTCGATCAATGATCGACGGATCTGACCAATGCGTATGAAAGGTAGCGATTGTAAAACCACCCATGAGTGCGAAAATCGCACCTATCCCATAAAAACGCAGCCCCTCAAACCGCCAACGCCATAAAAGGACACTAACGCCCGTAAGCAACAGCACAATTGTCATCAAGTGAGGCTCACTTGGAGCCGCAAAATAAAGCGCAATGCCAACTAAGAAAAGGCAGGTCATCCATACCAAAGGCTCGGCAAGGCGTATCTCTTTTACAATATTCAGAGAAAACCAATCGATCAAACGAAAAGACAAGCGACGATGAAGACCAACGCCGCGATATGCTAGACCAAACCGTTCACGCTTGATGTCGCTCGCAGCATCTTTCTTCTTGTCTTTCTGCTCTTTGATCCCCAAGGCAACACCATTAACAACACTATCCGCTTACTTTCTGCAAAACTACGCTTCATTGCAAACACTCTTCATGCTAAACGGCCAATAAATTTGGTTCACTCAAAGCCATTCATGTTTTTATTTCAAATATCGGAACGCATTTATGTCCAAAACTGTGGTCACTCGCTTTGCCCCCTCACCCACTGGTTATCTTCATATCGGTGGCGCCCGCACGGCGCTTTTTAATTGGCTCTATGCCAAGAAACATGGCGGCAAAATGCTGCTGCGCATTGAAGATACCGACCGCGCCCGTTCGACAAATGAAGCCGTGGAAGCAATTTTGGATGGATTAAGCTGGCTTGGTATTGACTGGGACGGTGAGCCACTTTCACAATTTGCACGCATCGACCGGCACAAGCAGGTAGCAGAAGAACTTGTGGCAAAGGGTCGTGCATATCATTGTTATGCATCACCAGAAGAACTGACCGAAATGCGCGAGAAAGCACGCGCAGAAGGTCGGCAACCGATTTATGATGGCCGCTGGCGTGATCGTGATCCAAGTGAAGCACCTAAAGACATTACACCCGTTATCCGCTTGAAAACCGAGACCGAAGGCGAGATAATCGTTAATGACAAAGTTCAAGGCGAAGTGCGCATTCCAAATAAGGATATCGATGATTTCATTATCCTGCGCTCAGATGGCACACCAACCTATATGATGGCTGTGGTTGTGGATGACCACGACATGGAAGTCACTCATGTTATCCGAGGGGATGACCACCTGACCAATGCCGCGCGTCAAACCGCGCTGTTCAAAGCGATGGACTGGGATGTACCGGTTTTTGCCCATATCCCGCTTATTCATGGGCCTGATGGCGCAAAACTATCAAAGCGTCACGGTGCCCTTGGGGCAGAAGCCTATCGCGCGCTTGGCTATCTGCCGATTGCCTTGAAAAATTATCTCGTGCGTCTTGGGTGGGCAAAGGGTGACGAAGAAATCATATCACCTGAAAATATGATCGAATGGTTTGGTTTTGATGGCATGGGCAAAGCTGCATCACGATTTGATTTCACTAAACTTGAAGCGGTTAATGGCCATTATATACGCCATAACAATGATACAGATCTAATGGATGCTCTTGAGCTTATGTTGCCAGAAATGGAATCCGGTCCAGCCATCATTGAAGCACTTGATGATGAGAAGCGCGCGCAATTACTCAAAGCCATGCCTGTCTTGAAAGAACGTGCGAAAACACTTGTAGAGCTGATTGAAAACGCCTCTTTCGTCTATGAAAGTCGCCCACTCAATATGAATGAAAAAGCGGCAGGCCTTCTAACTGATGACAGCCGTGCTCTTTTCGTGGAATTGGCCAATGATCTAGAAGCACTTAACGAATGGAACCACGATGCCATCGACGCTTGCATTCGATCTTTTGCTGAGAAGTCAGATCTAAAATTGGGTAAAATTGCACAACCACTTCGAGCAGCTTTAACAGGGAAAACCACATCACCGGGTATATTTGATGTTGCCGATGTTTTGGGACAACAGGAAGTCTTACTAAGAATAAGAGACCAAGCAATATAAACGAGGCAAAGTTTTTTCCAAAATATTTTATATCCAAGGATTATAGATTTTTCTAATAATCACTTGTTTTCAGTTACTTAAAAAGAGTTGGTGAATTTTAATTTTGGTACTTTGGATAACGTCGATCAACAATTAGTCTAGTTGTATTGCTCCTGCGTGTAAAATCAGTTAGTCAATGACTACCAATTAACGTGCGATTTCATAATCTTGCACAAAAAGAAAACTACGCAGTCATACAAGCTACGCAGTCATAAAGTTGCGTAAATTATTTCCCAAAGATGGAGAATGCACATGTCCGATAAAAAGGCACAACTCACAATTGATGGTAAAACTATCGAATTTAATATCAGTGACGGTGTAGTAGGACCAAGCGTTATCGATATTTCGTCCCTCTATGCGAAAACAGGAATGTTCACATATGATCCAGGCTTCACCTCTACAGCTTCATGTGATTCTCAAATAACCTTTATTGATGGCAATAAAGGCCAGTTATTGCATCGTGGTTATTCCATTGAAGAGCTGGCGATCGAAGGTGATTTTCTAGAAACTTGTTACCTTCTCCTTTATGGTGACTTGCCCAACAAGCCAGAGAAGGATGATTTTGTTGCTCGAGTGACATATCACACGATGATACACGAACAGATGTCACGTCTCTTCACTGGTTTCCGTCGTGATGCTCACCCAATGGCTATCATGTGTGGCGTGGTTGGTGCGCTTTCAGCTTTTTATCATGACAGCACTGATATCACTGATCCTCATCAGCGTATGATCGCCTCCTTACGTATGATTGCAAAAATGCCAACAATTGCGGCGATGGCTTACAAATATCACGTAGGTCAACCCTTTGTTTATCCGCGCAATGACCTTAGTTATACAGGTAATTTCTTGCGCATGTGTTTTGCCGTTCCATGCGAAGAATATGAAGTTAATCCTATTCTTGCACGCGCAATGGATCGCATATTTATTCTTCACGCAGACCACGAACAAAACGCTTCGACATCGACAGTGCGCTTGGCTGGTTCTTCTGGTGCTAATCCATTTGCCTGTATCGCTGCCGGTATTGCTTGTTTGTGGGGCCCTGCCCACGGTGGAGCCAATGAAGCTGCTCTAAAAATGCTTGAGGAAATTGGTACAAAAGACCAAATTCCTGAGTATATTCGTCGAGCAAAAGATAAAGAAGACCCGTTCCGTCTGATGGGTTTTGGTCACCGTGTTTATAAAAACTATGATCCACGCGCCAAAATCATGCAAACCACAACCCACGAAGTACTTAATAGCCTTGGCATCAAAGATGACCCGCTACTCGAAGTTGCTATGGAATTAGAACATATTGCTTTAACGGATGAATATTTCATCGAGAAAAAACTCTATCCAAATATTGACTTCTACTCCGGTATAACACTGAAAGCTCTCGGCTTCCCGACATCCATGTTCACTGTACTGTTTGCTCTTGCACGTACAGTCGGCTGGATTGCCCAGTGGAAAGAAATGGTTGAAGATCCATCACAGCGTATAGGGCGTCCGCGTCAACTCTATACCGGTTCAGCGCCACGCCAATACCAAAAGTTAGACGAACGCAGCTGATAGAGCTTGTTAAGCTTGAGAATAAACAACCCGTCCATGCATGAGCATTGGCGGGTTTTTTCTGTTATAGTGTTATAATAAAGACCAATATTTGACCCAAAGTCAGCAACTTGGCAAAAGAAGTGCTTAAATTTATCGCGTAAAGGCGCTCTCAAATGACCCTTGGTCGTAATTTTTATAATCTTCACGAACATGGATTTGTCCGTATTTCCACGGCCACTCCATTGGTGACAGTTGCTGACCCAATTTCAAACGGCAAAGCCACGCTCGATATGGCAAAAGTGGCCCATAAACAAAATGTAAGTCTCGTCGTCTTTCCCGAACTCGGTATCAGCGGTTATTCACTGGATGATTTATTCTTTCAAGACGCCCTCCTTGATGGCTGTCTTGAGGCATTGGAGAGCTTGATTAAGGGCAGTGAGAAGCTTACGCCCGTTTTAGTGGTTGGTATGCCGCTGCGAGTGCGCTCTCTTCTCTACAATGTTGCAATTGTTATTCATCGCGGCAAAATTCTTGGTGCTGTGCCAAAAATGTTTTTGCCAAATTACCGTGAGTTTTATGAAAACCGCCACTTTACTGCTGGCACAAATCGCAGTGCCGATACGGTTAAAATCGCCGGACAATGCGTGCCTTTTGGCAATGACTTGATTTTTGAAGCTGATGACATGCCTGATTTCAGTCTGAACATTGAAATCTGCGAAGATGTTTGGGTACCTGTTCCTCCCTCTTCTTATGCTGCTATGGCAGGCGCCCATGTAATTGCAAATCTATCTGCCAGCAATGTCACTGTTGGAAAATCTGACTACCGCCATGCCTTATGTCGAGTACATTCAGCGCGTACCTATTCTGCCTATCTTTATTCGGCGGCTGGGCGCGGTGAATCCACCACCGATCTCGCTTGGGATGGCCACGCCATGATTTATGAAAATGGCGAGCTGCTTGGCGAGAGCGAGCGCTTTTCAATGGAACCGCAACTCATCACGGCCGATGTAGATCTTGAACGCTTACGCCAAGAACGTATGCGGCACACAACCTTCGCTGATTGTGCAGGTGAATATAAAAACCGCGCGTTCAGACGTATTGAGTTCACGCTCAAACCTGATCGCAAAAAAGATTTGGGCCTGCGCCGCCCTCTCGATCGCTTTCCTTACGTGCCCAATGACAATGATAAACTCGATGAATTGTGTTTTGAGGCCTATAATATTCAAGTAGCTGGCCTTGCCAAACGGCTCCAAGCTAGCGGTATTAAAAAGATTGTGGTTGGTATTTCAGGCGGGCTGGATTCAACACAAGCCCTCTTAGTTGCCGCACAAGCTTTTGATGAGCTAGGCCTTAGCCGCAAAAACATCCTTGCCTATACATTGCCTGCCTTTGCCACCTCAAAATCAACCAAGAGCGCCGCATGGGCCTTGATGAAAAGCCTTGGGGTGAGCGCAGAAGAAATAGACATGGAACCGGTGAGCCGGCAAACACTTGAAGATATCAAACATCCTTTCGCATCAGGCAAAGAGCTCTATGATGTGACTTTTGAAAATGTGCAGGCGGGTGCACGTACAGCCACCCTATTCCGGCTTGCTAATATGCATGATGCGCTTGTGCTTGGAACAGGCGACCTATCAGAACTGGCGCTTGGTTGGTGCACCTATGGTGTTGGCGATCATATGAGCCATTACAACGTCAATGGCTCTGTTTCCAAAACACTAATTCAACACCTCATCAGATGGGTTGCAGCCTCTGATCGGTTTGGCACGGATGCATCGAGCGTTCTTTATAAAATTTTGGACACTGAAATATCACCCGAGCTTGTGCCTGGTGATGATGATGAGGCACCAAGCCAGCGCACCGAGGACTTTGTTGGGCCTTATGAACTTCAAGATTTCAACTTATTCCATATTACGCGGTTCTCTTTGCGCCCCTCAAAAATCGCGTTTCTGGCGATGCATGCATGGGGTGATTTAGAACAAGGCCATTGGCCACCGCATATGAAAGAAGAAAAGCGTAATAGCTATGATTTGAAAACCATTCGCAAATGGCTGCGTGTGTTTTTGTGGCGCTTTTTTCAAACGAGCCAGTTCAAAAGATCGGCCGTACCTAATGGTCCTAAAGTCGCGTCAGGCGGATCCCTCTCACCAAGAGGCGACTGGCGCGCTCCATCAGATAGTTCTGCGGAAATATGGATTAAAGAACTAGAAGATAACATACCAAAATAAAAAAGAGCAGCTTTGAGAAAAGCTGCTCTTTTTTTACGATACTCTAATACCTTAGGGAGGCGTATTAAGCATTGAATTGATACTTGAAATTAGCCTTCGTTTTGTATCAAGAAACCTTCTGTAGTGTCTTCATTAAAGCCATCGAATGAAGAAGAAACTGAAGTCGTTAGGTCAACAGCATTTAATTCTTCAAATGATGCACCATCAACATCGTCAGCGAAAGCAGCACCTGATGCGATAAAAGCAGTGGCGGCCAGTGTAGAAATAAGAACCTTTTTCATAATAAAACCCTTTATGTTTGTTTTGTTTGGAAGAGCATCATCGCCCTTCCGATGATTTATATTTGGGAAGGGATGGGATCACATACAATTCAAACGGTCGCCAACAAAAAGTACATTTAAATCACAAATTTGTGATATTAAAACAATAACTTATGACAACCCAACAAAAAAGAGCAGCTTAATAAAAGCTACTCTTTTTTATCTATTCCTGTGCCCGGAGAGACACTTTAAGCGTTGTGTGACCGCTTAACCTTAGTTATTGCCTATAGTTTCTTCGAAAAGAACGTCAGAAGCATCAATTTGCTTGAAGCCATCGAATGAAGAAGAAGCTGATGCGGTTTGATCAACAGCGTTCAATGCTTCAAATGATGCACCATCAACATCGTCAGCGAAAGAAGCGCTTGATGCGATAAAAGCAGAAGCAGCAAGTGTAGCGATAAGAACCTTTTTCATAATAAAACCCTTTATATTTGTTTTATGTAGAAGAGCATTATCGCCCTTCCGATGATTTATATTTGGGAAGGGAAGAGATCACATACAATTCAAACGATAGCGAACAAGAATGACCTTTAACTCACGGATGCGTGACCAGAATTTTTGGTATTAAAAAGGCTTCAACCATTGTATTTTATAAAGAGTGCAGCGCGCAGATTGAGTGGTTAAAGTACAGGGATATCGCCCTGCTCCCAACCTGATTGACAGGTCGCGCTATAATCAGCAAATCCGCCAGCCTCAATAGAATCCCGCATACCTTGCATCAGGTCTTGGTAATAGCTGAGATTATTCCATGTCAAAAGCATGCCGCCCAAAGCCTCATTCGCACGAACAAGATGGTGCAGATAAGCGCGGCTATATTGGCTTGAAGCCGGACAACTTGATGTCTCATCAAGGGGGCGGTGATCATCGGCATGGCGCGCATTGCGCAAGTTGACCTTGCCATGCTTTGTAAAAGCCTGCCCGTGACGCCCTGCCCGCGTTGGCATCACGCAATCAAACATATCAACACCGCGCCCAACGGCTTTTAAAAGGTCATCTGGCGTACCAACGCCCATCAAATAACGTGGTTTTTCAACCGGCAGATGTGGACAGGTTGCCTCCAGCATCGCCATCATTATTTCTTGTGGCTCACCAACGGCAAGACCGCCTATGGAGTAGCCTTTGAAATCCATATCCGCCAAAGTTTTCGCCGAGCGCTCGCGCAGCAGCACATTGTCACCGCCTTGCACAATGCCAAAAAGCGCCTGTGCAGGCCTATCACCAAAAGCCACTTTACAGCGCTCAGCCCACCGCAATGAGAGTTCCATTGCGCGTTCAATATCTTCTTCACTCGAAGGAAGACCAACACATTCATCAAGTTGCATTTGAATATCAGAACCAAGCAAGCACTGGATTTCGATTGAGCGTTCAGGCGTCATTTCATGTTTTGAGCCATCAATATGCGAGGTGAATGTGACACCGTTTTCTGAAAGCTTTCTCAACTTTGCAAGCGACATCACCTGAAAGCCGCCGCTATCGGTCAAAATTGGATGCGGCCAGTTCATAAACTCATGCAGCCCACCAAGGCCCGCTACCCGCTCAGCGCCGGGTCGCAACATCAAATGATAGGTGTTACCCAGAACAATATCCGCGCCAAGATCGCGCACTTGGTTTGGGTACATGGCTTTAACGGTTGCAGCGGTCCCAACTGGCATGAAAGCGGGCGTTCCTACAACGCCACGATGTGTCACAATTTCACCGCGTCGAGCTAGACCATCGGTTGCCATCAAATTAAAAGAAAAAGGTGTTGTCATAAAAGGCTCTTATCGCAATTCTTCGTTTAAGTCAGCCCGCCATAACAAAGAAGCATCACCATAGGAATAAAAACGGTAGCCTGTTTGAATTGCATGGTCATAAGCTGCTTTCATCAAATCAATTCCGCAAAAGGCTGAGACCAACATAAAGAGTGTGGATTTTGGCAAATGAAAATTTGTCATCAACATATCGACCGCACGGAATTTATACCCTGGCGTGATGAAAATATCTGTCTCACCTGCGAAAGGCTGAACGATTCCTTGCTCATTGGTGGCACTTTCAAGAAGCCGTAAGCTCGTTGTACCAACCGCAATAATCCGCCCGCCTTGTGCACGAACATCATTCAGCGCTCTTGCTGTCTCTTCACTCACAACACCAATTTCCGCATGCATTTTATGTGTTTCAGTATCATCAACTTTAACAGGCAAAAAAGTACCTGCCCCCACATGCAAGGTTAAATAATGCAGCGAAACACCCTTCGATTTGGCCGCGTCAAGCAACCGCTCTGTGGTGTGAAGACCCGCAGTCGGTGCTGCCACTGCTCCGGGCTTGCTTGCATAAATAGTTTGGTAATCTTCAAGGTCGTGTTCATCTTTTCCACGTTTACCAGAAATATAAGGTGGCAGAGGCACATGACCCACAAGCGCTATGGCCTCATCAAGGGCTGCGCCTTTACAGTCAAAATTTAATATAACCTCGCCCGCTTCGCCCTTTTCCATTACCTCAGCCATGAGGTCACCAAAATGCAGTGTGTCGCCAGTTTGCAGCTTTTTTGCAGGGCGCGCGAAAGCTTTCCATTGGTGTGGAGCTGATCGTAGGTGAAGCGTTAGATCAATCTTTGCTTCAATGGCACCCTTTGGCCCGCCTCGACGCCGGATACCAGATAATTGAGCTGGTATAACTTTGGTATCGTTGAATACAAGCGCATCACCCTCTCGTAAAAAAGTGGGCAAATCCATCACACCATGATCACTGACAGGAATATCACTATGCGGATTTATGCCAAGCATTTTGGCGCTATCGCGGGGTCTAGCGGGGCGAAGAGCAATGGCCTCATCTGGCAAATCAAAATTAAACAGATCAACGCGCATGGCGCTATTCGCCTCTTACAAAAAAGATGGCCTTCAGCATGCTGAAAGCCATCTTAAATTTCCATCAAAATCGCTCTTAAGCGTCAGCAGCAACTTTTGCCGAAATAATTTTATCAGGATCTTGAACTGGCTCACCACGTTTAATCTTGTCAACGTTGTCCATGCCGTCACTCACTTCACCCCAAACGGTATATTGACCATCGAGAAAACCAGCATTACCAAAACAGATGAAGAATTGAGAATTGGCAGAATTCGGATTTTGTGAACGCGCCATAGAACATGTGCCACGAACGTGTTTTTCGGTCGTGAATTCAGCACGAAGATCTGGCTTATCTGAACCACCCATGCCAGTGCCGGTTGGATCGCCGCCCTGTGCCATGAAGCCATCAATCACGCGGTGAAAAACCACGCCATCATAAAAACCTTCACGCGAAAGCTCCTTGATCCGCTCCACATGATTAGGTGCAAGATCAGGCCGCAAGGTTATTGTAACCGTGCCAGCCGTCGTTTCCATAATAAGTGTATTTTCCAGATCGCTCATATTGCCACCTATTTCCTTTCAGTTATTTTGAAATCGTTCCTATCTGGAGACGACAGATGCTTTGATAATTTTGTCACGTTTGTCCACGGGCACGATGCCACCTTGGCCATCACCTTTTTGTAATGCGTCAACAGCATCCATGCCTTTGATCACCCGACCAAATGCAGTATATTGACCATTCAAAAAATGACCTTCATCGAACATAATGAAAAACTGTGAATTCGCACTATTGTGGGATTGGCTACGAGCCATACCAACAACACCACGATCAAAAGGTGTAATTGAGAATTCTGCATTTATATTGGGTTCTTTTGAACCACCAGTACCTGTCCCTGTTGGGTCACCAGTTTGCGCCATAAAACCTTCGATCACACGATGGAAAACAATGCCGTTATAAAATCCGCTTTTAGCAAGTTTAGATACTTGTGCCACATGCTTTGGTGCAACATTTGGCAAGAACTCGATTTCTACGGTTCCTTTGCTTGTTTCAAGCACAAGAACGTCTTTCGCATGAACCAATGTATTGAACGCCATGACAAAGACGAACACCATAAAACCAAGTGTAATTTGTTTAATGTTTCTAATCATAAAACTTCCTTTAACGTTTGAAGAATGGGCCGCTGGCCCTCATGCAAATTTATCTTTCAAAGCAGTCGTGACAGCCTTTGGTACAAAAGATGTGACATCACCACCCATTTTTGCGATTTGCCTCACCAGTGTGGCCGTAATAGGACGAACAGAGGGGCTTGCCGGCAAAAATACGGTCGGAATATTTGGTGCCATTGCACCGTTCATGCCCACCATCTTCATTTCATAATCGAGATCGGTGCCATCACGAAGACCACGAACGATGATCGATGCACTCTCACGCGCCGCTGCATCAACCACAAGGTCATCAAAAGCAACTACCCGTAAGATTTCAGTAGAGATAACGCTGGTTTCGCTTACCGCTGCATGCACAAGGCCTGCTCGTTCATCGAATGAGAACAAGGGAGCTTTACCTGGATGAACCCCTATACCCACAACAATTTCATCCGCGATTGAGGCGCAATGCTTCAATACGTCAAGATGACCATTTGTTATGGGATCAAATGATCCAGAATAAAATGCGATACGTCTCATGGAACGAGGTGATACCTTCTGTTAGGCTTTTCTGCAACGCAAATTCTCATTTATAGCGTTATTCAGATGCAGATCCTTCCTCTGGTGCGTCAGTATTACCTTCAACAGTGCCGTTTGTATCTTCATCTTCGGCGTCATCTTCGCCAACATCAGAAATACGTTCAACAGAGACAACACGCTCTTTTTCTGCAGTAGAGAAGACAGTAACGCCCTGTGTTGAACGTCCCATAACACGGATTTGCTCGTTTTCGGCTTGCACCGGCACACGAATGAGTTTGCCAGCATCCGTGACCAGCATAATCTGATCGCTGTCTTGTACCGGGAATGATGCAACGAGCGCTCCATTCCGTTTTGTCATGGACATAGCCGCGATCCCTTTGCCGCCACGACCCGAAACACGATATTCATAAAGCGAGCTGCGTTTGCCATATCCATTTTCAGACAAGGTGAGAACAAACTCTTCGGCAGCACTCATCTCAGCATAACGCTCCGTTGAAAGCTGCGCATCTGATGCGCTGTCATCTCCGTCTTCATCAAGTGTGACAGCCTCATCCGTATCCGTGTCGCCAGCTATCAGGCGACGCTGTTTAAGATAGGTTGTGCGTTCTTCGGGTGCTGCATCAAAGTGACGGATAATAGACATTGAAATCACGTCATCATCATCAGCCAATCTGATACCACGAACACCCGTGGAATCACGACTTTGGAACACGCGCACATCGCCCACTGGGAAGCGAATGCACTGGCCTTTGAGTGTTGTCAGCATAACATCGTCATGTTCGGTGCATGGTTCCACGCCCAAAATATCCATGCCTTCATCCAGTTTCATCGCAATTTTACCTCTGCGATTAACCTGTACAAAATCAGATAATTTATTGCGGCGGACCGATCCGCGATTTGTCGCAAACATCACGCCTAATGTATCCCAGCTGTCTTCATCTTCTGGCAGTGGCATAATAGTCGTAATGCGCTCACCGGCTTCGAGTGGCAACATATTCACTAGGGCTTTGCCGCGCGCATTAGGGGCTGCAAGCGGCAAGCGCCAGACCTTCATTTTGTGAACAATGCCGCGCGATGTGAAGAATAGAATAGGCGTATGGGTATTTTCAACGAATAGACGCGTGACAAAATCCTCGTCCTTCGTGGACATGCCCGCACGTCCTTTACCGCCACGTTTTTGCGCACGATAAGTATCAAGCGCAACACGTTTGATATAACCACCATGTGTCACCGTGATGACCATATCTTCTCGCTGGATCAGGTCTTCATCTTCAAGCTCTGCCCCGCCCTCGAGTATTTCTGTGCGGCGTGGTGTTGAAAACTCTTCCGAAATTTGGGTCAGCTCATCTTTGATGATGCTCATAATGCGAATGCGCGAACGCAGAATATCAAGATAGTCTTTGATGCGCTCACCAAGCTTGTTTAATTCCTCATCAATTTCATCGCGTCCAAGAGCTGTAAGGCGCTGTAGGCGTAGATCAAGAATAGCGCGGGCTTGCTCTTCGGAAAGCATGTACGTGCCATCACCCTCTAAACCATGGCGCGGATCATCAATCAGCTCGACAAGCGGGGCCACGTCTTTGGCAGGCCAACGGCGCTCCATCAGTTGTTTGCGCGCGGTTGCTGGATCTGGGGCACTGCGTATTAGTGCAATCACTTCATCAATATTGGCAACAGCAATGGCAAGCCCCACCAAGACATGTGCCCGCTCTCGTGCCTTGTTCAAAAGGAACCTAGTGCGGCGCGAAACAACTTCTTCACGGAAATTGACGAAAGCTTTGATCAAATCAAGCAAATTCAGTTGCTCGGGCTTGCCGCCATTTAAGGCCACGATATTACAACCAAAAGAAGACTGGAGCGGCGAGAAACGATAGACTTGGTTCAAGACAACATCAGCGACCGCATCACGCTTTAACTCAATCACGACCCGCATCCCATTGCGGTCGCTTTCATCACGGATATCAGAAATACCTTCAATGCGTTTATCACGCACGAGTTCGGCAATTTTCTCAATCATCGTTGCTTTGTTTACCTGATAAGGGATCTCCGTAATAATAAGAGCTTGGCGATCCTTACGAATTTCTTCCACACTCGCCTGGCCACGCATGATAACGCTGCCACGACCTGTGTTATAGGCGGAATGAATGCCAGAGCGACCAAGAATCTGCCCACCTGTAGGAAAATCAGGCCCCGGCACATGTTCGATCAGGCCAGCAACATCAAGGCTTGGGTCATCAATATAAGCTTTGCAGGCAGAAATCACTTCGCCCAAGTTATGAGGCGGGATATTGGTCGCCATACCAACGGCAATGCCGCCAGAGCCATTGACGAGAAGATTGGGGAATTTGGCAGGAAGTACGGTCGGCTCAACTTCGGAATTATCGTAATTTTCCTTAAAGTCGACCGTGTCCTTGTCGATATCATCGATCAGTTCGTGGGCGACTTTTTCCAATCTAATCTCGGTATAACGCATCGCAGCTGGCGGGTCGCCATCAACTGAACCAAAATTGCCCTGACCATCGGCAAGGGGCAAGCGTAGTGAAAATGGCTGCGCCATGCGCACCAACGCATCATAAATCGCCGTGTCACCATGGGGGTGATATTTACCGATCACATCACCAACGACACGAGCGGACTTACGGTAAGGCTTGTTCCAATCGTAGCCGTTTTCATGCATTGAATACATAATGCGGCGATGCACAGGCTTTAAACCATCACGCACATCAGGAAGAGCGCGAGAGACGATAACGCTCATCGCATAATCAAGGTATGAGCTCTTCATTTCATCAATGATTGAAATCGGCTCAATACCGGATTCGGGACCGGATTCAGGGGTATCGGACGGCGGTAAAATTGTTTGGTCTGACAAGGGTGTTTCCACTTATTGCTACTTTGTCACAATAATAAATGATTCCTTGCGTAATGGCTACTTTTCACCCCTCACCAAGACATATTAATCCACTGACAAAACAAGCTCTTAAAAGGTTTTCCCAATTTGTTTTTCTCTATAAATATAAAGACGCCATAAAGTGATCAATTAGCCATCAGTACATCGAACAAACCAAAGTCTCCTCGAGCCGACGTAAATGGCATTGCAAAGGCCTTATTTGGGCAATGTAACAACGATTTCAGCACCGCCAAGACCATGAACCAAATCATTCGCCCTCACCGTCACTTTTGAGATGTCGGCAGGAATATCAATAAGCCCTGACCTTGTGAAGGGCTGTTCTTCAACGTGAGGGTGGGCCAAAACACGCTTCCCAAGGACGGTGCCATCAGGTCCAACGACCTCCCAGCCATTGGCATAATGCTCCCATCCTGTATCTGCATGACGAACCGTAACATTAAAGCGCCACTTGCCGCTACCTGCTGCTTCAACATCCACAGCTGTGACATCAGATTCCCCTGCAAAGGTGGGTTGAGCGAACAAACCCAACACAGCACTCAATAAAATCAATTTTCGCATGGCATAGCCTCCTAAAAATAACACCCAGTCAAAGCCGTATACTACTATACATAAAAAATGCGAGACTATTGATCTATTTAATGATTTCACAAGTAACGCTTACATCAGCACCGCCAATAGGCGCGTGACCAATAGGCGCGTGATTTGAGTGGGCATGTGAACTGAGAGAGCTAATTAGATATGGCTGATTGTTTTTCTCATTAAAACGGAATTTCATCATCCATATCATCGGCCATGCCCGCTGGCGCAGCACTTGGCCCGCCGGCACCAGAAGATGCTCCATCATAGCCCATTTGCTGGCCACCGCCGCCATAATTTCCGCCGCCACCGCCTTCGCTGCGTCCATCAAGCATCGTTAGGGTGCCATTAAAGCCCTGCAGCACAACTTCAGTACTGTATTTATCCACGCCCTGCTGGTCTTGCCACTTGCGAGTTTGAAGTTGTCCTTCAATGTAAACCTTGGCGCCCTTACGCAGATAATTTTCTGCAACCTTGCAAAGACCTTCGGAAAAGATCACGACACGGTGCCACTCTGTTTTATCGCGCTTCTCGCCCGTATTTTTATCGCGCCAGCTCTCACTGGTCGCAATACTTAAATTAGCAATCGGCCTACCATCTTGTGTGCGCCGAATTTCAGGGTCAGCGCCCAAATTGCCCACTAAAATTACTTTATTCACACTACCAGCCATACTAACCTCACAATTCACGCCACAATCCGTGGCTATATTCATAACTTGAGCTGCACCATAACAGTCGCCGCGACATCCCTATATGTTCATTATTATTATCCACAGCATGTTCATTATTGCTATTCATAGCAATATTTCAAGTATTTTGTTCTATTTTTGTTCTTTTTTAATAAAGGCTGTGAATAAGGAAACAGCGGGGACAATTCGAGATCCTTTATAATCAGGATCTCGACAAACTGTGCCAGTGACCTAAAACATCAATAAAACAACACCACAGGATAATTTCCATTGCCAAGCGCGACTTACGATAAAACCAGAATGATTTCCGTCAAAGGCGCCCGCGAGCATAATCTTAAAAATGTGGATATCGACCTCCCCCGTGACCAGTTGACCGTCATCACGGGGCTTTCTGGGTCAGGAAAATCCTCTCTAGCCTTTGATACAATTTATGCAGAAGGACAGCGACGCTATGTAGAAAGTCTGTCAGCCTATGCGCGCCAATTTTTGGAAATGATGCAAAAGCCGGATGTAGATCAAATTGATGGTCTATCGCCTGCCATTTCTATTGAACAAAAGACCACATCGAAAAACCCGCGTTCAACTGTCGGCACCGTGACAGAGATTTATGATTACATGCGCCTTTTGTTCGCGCGGGTTGGTGTTCCCTATTCGCCAACAACGGGCTTGCCGATTGAAAGCCAGACCATTAGCCAGATGGTTGATCGCATCGTGATGCTTGAAGAAGGAACGAGACTTTATCTCCTCGCTCCTATCGTGCGTGGTCGCAAAGGCGAGTACCGCAAGGAAATTGCCGAGTTAATGCGAAAAGGTTTTCAGCGCATCAAGATCGACGGTGAATTCTATGAAATCGCTGAAGCGCCCGTTTTAGACAAAAAATATAAACACGATATCGACGTGGTGGTGGATCGCCTTGTTGTGCGTGACGACATTGCGACAAGATTAGCCGATTCACTAGAAACTGCTTTACGACTCTCCGATGGTCTTGCTGTTGCAGAACTGGCGGACAAACCATTGCCAGTAAATGAAACTGCTGGAGGCTCCGCCAATAAATCAAAGAATGAAACCCACGAGCGCCTCACCTTTTCAGAAAAGTTCGCCTGCCCCGTCTCTGGGTTCACCATTTCAGAAATTGAACCACGCTTGTTTTCCTTCAACAATCCTTTTGGCGCATGTCCAAAATGTGATGGTCTTGGCACTGAGCGGCGCGTTGATCCTGGTCTTGTCGTACCTGACAGTAGTTTGTCAGTCACAAAAGGCGCAATTGCACCGTGGTCAAAATCAACGTCACCTTATTATATGCAAACGCTTGAAGCCGTTTGCCGTCATTTGAAGGTTAAACCATCTACTTCCTTTGAAAAATTGCCGCAAAAAATTCAACACGCTTTGCTTTATGGCACGAAGGATACAGTCACTTTCACCTATGACGATGGGGTGCGCTCATATGAAACGAAAAAGCCGTTTGAGGGTGTCATCAACAACCTAGAACGGCGATGGCGTGAGACAGAATCAAATTGGTCGCGCGAGGAAATAGAGAAATTCATGGCGGCAACGCCTTGTGATGCCTGCTCAGGACATCGCCTGAAGCCTGAAGCTTTATGCGTAAAACTTGCCGATATTCACATTTCACAAGCCACAGAAATGTCGATCCGTAAGGCACAAAACTGGTTTGGCACCTTGCCAGAATATCTCAATGACAAACAAAATGAGATCGCAATTCGCATCTTAAAAGAAATTCGTGAGCGGTTGCGCTTTCTCAATGATGTTGGACTTGAATATCTAACTTTATCGCGGAATTCTGGCACGCTATCGGGTGGTGAAAGCCAGCGCATCCGCCTTGCCTCACAAATCGGGTCGGGTCTGACCGGTGTACTTTATGTGCTCGATGAACCATCCATCGGGCTTCATCAGCGTGACAATGAACGATTGATCGGAACCTTGAAGCACCTACGCGACCTCGGCAATACGGTGATCGTGGTGGAACATGACGAAGACGCGGTGCTGTCCGCCGATTATGTGGTCGATGTGGGGCCGGCTGCCGGTATTCATGGCGGCGAGATTGTCGCTCATGGCACACCCGCAGAAGTGATGGCCAATCCAAAGTCGCTCACCGGCCAATATATCAGCGGTGAAATGGCTATCCCGACACCTGAAATACGGCGCAAGGCATCAAAGAATCGTAAGATTAAAGTTGTTGGAGCACGAGCCAATAATCTCAAAAATGTCACGGTTGATGTCCCGCTTGGGCTTTTCACCTGCGTTACTGGTGTCTCTGGCGGAGGAAAATCCACGCTTTTGCTCGATACTCTTTATAAGGCGGTTGCACGTAAATTAAACAATGCGCGCGCCAATCCAGCAGAACATGACCGTATTGAAGGCCTTGAGCACCTCGATAAAGTGATCGACATTGACCAATCGCCAATTGGTCGCACACCGCGCTCTAATCCAGCCACATATACCGGCGCTTTCACCCCTATTCGCGAATGGTTTGCTGGTCTTCCTGAGGCAAAAGCTCGTGGCTATGCGCCAGGTCGTTTCTCTTTCAATGTCAAAGGCGGACGCTGTGAGGCCTGTCAGGGCGATGGTGTTATCAAGATCGAAATGCACTTTTTGCCTGATGTTTATGTCACCTGCGAACAATGTAACGGTAAACGCTATAATCGTGAAACGTTGGATGTTCAGTTCAAGGGCAAGTCAATTGCAGAAGTGCTTGATATGACTGTTGATGAAGGTGTCGAATTTTTCTCTGCTTTTCCTGTTGTGCGTGACAAACTGGCGACATTACAACGGGTTGGCCTTGGCTACATCAAGATTGGCCAACAAGCGACAACCCTATCGGGTGGTGAAGCCCAGCGTGTCAAACTTGCCAAAGAACTATCCAAACGAGCAACGGGGCGCACGCTTTATCTGCTTGATGAACCAACCACCGGCCTGCATTTTCACGATATAGCTAAACTGCTTGAAGTGCTTCATGAACTGGTAGATAGCGGCAACAGCGTGATTGTTATTGAACATAATCTGGAAGTCATTAAAACCGCTGACTGGATCATTGATCTTGGGCCGGAAGGTGGCGACGGGGGTGGTGAAATCGTCGCGGTTGGCACACCCGAAGATGTGATCAATGAGCCACGCTCGCACACGGGACAATATCTCTCAGAACTCACTAAACGCCGCCCTGTAAAACACGCCAGAGCTGCAGAGTAACGGATGCTTAAACTTTAGCGTTTATTTTTGTTGCAAGTTAAATGCTGATCAATCGCTTCGCTATGCACTGAGCGCATAGCTGGCATACTTTTTTTGCGCTGCACAATTTTACGAATCTGACTATATTCAAATCAACACAGCAACACATACATTGAGTTGTTGTTAAAGAGATACGAAATCATCACCCTCCTCCCAGATGATTTCGTTGTGAAATGGTTCACCCTCCTCCCAGAACCATTTCTGAGTAAAACGCCAGCCGAAGAACCCTCCTTCCTCGGCTGGCGGTTTTTTTTACCAAGCCTCCTTTTTTTTGAGTAATCTCAAATTTATTTTTGATCAATCCAATAACAATTTATTGCTCTGGCAGTTGCACTAAATCTGGAACCAGATTAGCTTCCGTCCATGACAGATAAAGCTCCAATTCATATCATCGGTGGCGGTTTGGCAGGCAGTGAAGCAGCTTGGCAATTAGCCGAGCGCGGCGTGCCAGTTATTTTGCACGAAATGCGTCCAACCAGAAAAACTGATGCTCATCAGACAGACGGATTGGCTGAGCTGGTTTGTTCAAATTCATTTCGCTCTGATGATGCTGAAAACAATGCCGTTGGCGTTCTTCATGCAGAGATGCGGCTGGCAGGATCTTTGATTATGCGTGCAGCCGATGCCAATCAGGTGCCAGCTGGCGGCGCATTGGCTGTCGACCGTGTCGGTTTTTCTGATGCTGTCACCGATACACTCAACAACCACCATTTGATCACCATTGATCGTGGTGAAGTCAAAGACGTGCCCCTTGATGAATGGGGTGACGTATTGATCGCATCCGGCCCTCTCACCTCAGACAATCTTGCGAATTTTATTCGCGAGAAAACAAGCGCAGAAGAATTAGCCTTCTTTGATGCCATTGCACCGATCGTTCATAAAGACAGCATTGATATGAGTAAAGCTTGGTATCAATCGCGCTACGATAAGGTTGGACCGGGTGGAACCGGAGCTGACTACATCAATTGCCCGCTCGATGAGGCTTTATATAATGCTTTTATTGATGCACTCATTGGCGGTGAAAGCACTGACTTCAAGGAATGGGAAGAAAACACGCCCTATTTTGATGGCTGCCTGCCAATTGAAGTCATGGCTGAGCGCGGGCGTGAGACATTGCGTCACGGTCCGATGAAGCCGATGGGACTTACCAATTCGCATCAACCGGATATCAAGGCCTATGCGGTGGTGCAATTACGTCAAGATAATGCGCTCGGCACGCTTTATAATATGGTCGGTTTTCAGACTAAGCTACGCTATGGGGCACAGGGGGATATTTTTCGCATGATCCCCGGCTTAGAAAATGCTGAGTTTGCCCGTCTTGGTGGCTTGCACAGAAACACATTTTTAAATTCCCCAAAGCTGTTGGATGAAACTCTTCGCCTGCACAATGATCCGCGCATTCGCTTCGCCGGACAAATTACAGGTTGTGAAGGATATCTCGAGTCCGCGGCAATTGGATTATTGACAAGCCGCTTCATCGCCGCTGAGCGCCATGGTGAAAAACCAAGTTTGCCGCCTGAAACCAGCGCCTTTGGTTCGCTTCTTGGTCATATCACAAAGGGACATATTTCTTATCAAGAAACGAATGCCAAAAAATCATTCCAGCCTATGAACATCAACTTTGGACTTTTCCCGCCAATCGAAGTGCCAAAACCTGACGATGGCAAGCGTTTTCGTGGTAAGGAAAAGACAAGAGCTAAAAAACAAGCCATGGCTGCGCGCGCCTTGGCGGACACCAGAACATGGCTAGGAATAGAGGCAAAAGAAGCGGCAGAATAAAGCCTATCGCCCGCGCCACACCCCCCTATTGCCCGCGCCACAAAGCCCATTGTGCACGGAGTTGTGAAATTTTCATGCGATCTGCAAATGGATTAAACCCAGCCTTTTCCATGTTTCTAAGGTGCGGCTCAATCAAACAGAGCGGCAGGAAAGCCGGACGCAAACTTGATGGCAATTCGTCAAGTGAGGCTACAGCTTTCTCTTTATGATCACGACAAAGAGCAATCATTTTTGTTAGCGCCTTTGGTAACCCCTCATGCATATCGCCGCTCAAAATTAACGCAGGCTGTGCACCGGCATTCTTCAAAATATCAGCTGGCAAATAAAGCTGGCCTCGCGATGAATGGCGTGGCAAATCTCGAAGAATAGTCATAAGGGCATAGCAAACCCCAGCATGACCACAGCACTCTGCCAATTGTGAAGAAGGCTCAGCGCCCGCAATCAATGCCGAAAGTTGAAACAGCAAGGAAGTTGTCTCTCCCGCATATCCTTCCAAATCACCCATGCTTGGCATTGGGTCATCATATAAATCAAAAGCCCGCGCCAGCAACATTTTATCAAAAGCATCGCGTGGTAAATTATGTTTGGTAATCACCTTAAGCAAGGCATTAGCAAGAGGGTTAGCGCGTGCGCCTTCACCATCATTTGTAATCGCATCACGCCACCATTGCAGGCGGATTTCACCGGGCATTGGTTCGCTAACAACATCACGCACCCGCGCTATCTCTGCATTAAAGGCATAAAGTGCAACGCAGTCATCGAGGTATTTTTCAGGTAAAAGCAAACTGGATAGATAACGGTCACGATCATGCATCCGCAAAACTTCAAGACAATGAGCATTATCATCCATTTTTAATCCACCGCGATGAGACCGCAGGCAACAGCACGCGATTCAGACAGAAGAACATTGTAGGTTCTCACCGCAGCGCCCGTGCTCATAGGGTCAATCGTAATGCCTGCTTCTTTAAACAAAGCTTTGATCGATGCATCCAATGGCCTGAAATCAGCTCCAAGGCCCAGCAAAAATACCTCGACATCAGAACGCGATATGACCTGCGCAAAATGGTCTGAGTTTAAGTCCGAAAATTCAGCCACATCCCAGCGTGAGATACTGTCCGGCAAACATAGTATTGAGCCTTGATGCGACATTTCAGCAAACCGAAAACCACCATTCCCATAAGCATCAATTGCAGCGCGACCAGGAAAATGGGCCGCATGCATTTCTATTCCACGCGCTCCACTTTGACCAGATTCATTATCGCTCATGCAGTAGCCTTTTCCTCATCATCCTTATCGGTTTCGCGCGTTTGATCAATTTGACCAGGGCGCAAATTAAGCAAAATCAAGATTGGCGCGGCAATAAAAATTGAGGAATAGGTACCAATGATTACACCCCATATCATCGCAAAGGTGAACGAGCGAATAACTTCTCCGCCCAGCACATAAAGTGACAAAAGCGCGAGTAATGTGGTTACCGATGTCAATGTTGTACGAGACAAGGTCTCATTGATCGCAAGATCAAGGACAGAGCCGACGGCACGCTTTTTGAATTTCCGTAAATTTTCACGAATTCTATCATACACCACAACCGTGTCATTCAATGAATAACCCACGATGGTCAAAACCGCCGCGATGGTTGAGAGATTGAAATCAAGTTGTAAAAGAGCAAATAGTCCGATCGTAATTGCCACATCGTGAACTGTGGCAACAACGGCACCGATGGCAAAATGCCACTCAAATCGGAACCAGATATACACCAGCACCGCCAACAATGCGGCAATCACTGCGATACTACCAGCCTGTGTCAATTCTTCAGAAACGCGCGGGCCAACCACCTCGACACGTCGGTAATTAATATCGGTTTCACCAAGTGATGCGCGAACTATTTTGATAGCTTCTTGCTGAGCTTTCTCGCCGCCCTCTTGTTGTTGAACACGAATAAGAATGTCATTTGGCGCCCCAAATTCTTGAACTTCGATATCACCAAGACCAAGGGTTCCAAGTTTGCCGCGAATTGCAGCGATATCCGCCGGGCCGTCGGTTGTTTCGATTTCAACCAAGGTGCCACCTTTAAAATCAATCCCTAAATTCAGGCCGTTAAGGGCAAACAATCCCAGCGACGCAATAATAAGCACCACTGATAGCGGGAAACTCCAGCGGCGATGTTTCATGAATTGGAATGTTGTTCCATCAGGAATGAGGTCCAAGATCCAACGCAAGGAAAGCGTTTTTGGCTTTGAGCGCAAGACCCACTTCACAACAATAAACCGCGAGAAAGTGCAAGCACAAAACACGGTGGCGAAAATACCAATAGCAAGAGTGACCGCGAAGCCTTTAACAGGGCCCGAACCAAGGAAAAACAGAATAGCGGCGGCGATGAAGGTTGTGATATTGGCATCCAAAATAGTGCCAAGCGCCCGTGAATAACCCGCATCAATCGCTTGCATCGGTTTTCGCCCGTCGCGCAATTCTTCACGCACGCGTTCGAAAATCAGAACATTGGCATCAACTGCCATACCAACGGTCAAAACGATACCCGCAATACCCGGTAGTGTCAGCGTTGCGCCAAGTGCTGTTAGCGCACCGATGATAAGTGCAATATTCGCCATAAGAGCAAAATCAGCAATAATGCCGAACCGGCCATATACCAAGATCATGAATATAATAACGGCTATCGAGCCAACAATTGAGGCCCAGAACCCAGCATCGATGGAATCTTGTCCAAGACCTGGTCCCACTGTGCGCTCTTCCACGATTGTCAGCTCAGCAGGCAAAGCACCTGCACGTAACAAAATGGAGAAATTATTCGCACTATCAACGTCAAAATTACCGGTAATCTGCCCACTGCCACCTAGAATAGGCTCTTGAATAGTCGGTGCTGATACCACCTTATCATCCAGAACAATCGCGAATGGTCTGCCTACATTGTCTTGCGTTGCGCGACCAAACTTGCGGGCACCGGCGGTATTAAAGCGGAAGGTTACAACCGCTTCATTTGTTTGCTGCGTGAAACCTGGCTGCGCATCAACTAGATCTTCACCTGATACAATAACTCTGTCTTCAACTACATACTTGATGCCAGCGGCTTGTTCGTCTTCGCTTTGTGCTTCTAGGAGTCTAGCCCCAACAGGAGGTCGCGTGCGTTCCGCCTCTCCAGCAGTGATTGATTGATCGACAAAACGAAATGATAATTTAGCTGTCTGGCTCAAGAGTTCTTTTAAGCGTTCAGGGTCATCAAAACCTGGCACTTGAACCAATATGCGATCAAATCCTTGTCGCTGGATGGTTGGCTCTGTGGTTCCAAGTTCATCGATACGTCGACGGACCACTTCAATTGATTGCTGAACAGCTGACGCCACGCGCTGCTGAATACCTTCGTTGGTTAGGGTCAACCGAAAAAGACCATTTTCCTGTTTAAGGACAACTTCCGTGATGGCCACACCTGCACCAAACACACTGCTTAATGCTGGGCGAACAACTTCGGCTAGTGCTTCCCTCGCCTTATCGGCATCTTCAGCTTTGCGTAGTCGAAATTGTACAAGACCATTGGTAACGGCAAGCCCCGTATAACCAATCCGCTCACCGCGCGTACCATCGATATTACGCCCATTCAAAGCTTGCCGCACATCATCGCGCAAGTTTTGCAGACGCTCTTCAACAATACCGTCCTGCTCCACCTGAATCAAAAGATGCGAACCACCTTGCAAATCGAGGCCAAGGACCATTTGCTTGCCAGGGAGCCATGAAGGCCAGCTCTTTACGGCAGTCTCAGAGACAAGATTGGGTGCTGCGAAGGCAAGCCCTATCAAAACAGTCAGAAGTACAAGCGTCGTTTTCCAAGTGGAAAAATGTATCATTTTGGGTTATCTCAATTATGACTTTAAAGCAGTTTTACTCAGAAGTAACAGGTTCGCCTTTTGAGCGAACTTCATGGATCATCGGACGAAACGCACGTACTTTTACATCTTTCGCCAATTCAATTTGAATTTCAGATTCGTCGACTACTTTTGACACTTTACCAATCATGCCACCAGACATAACGACAGTATCACCACGACGGACATTGTTGACCATTTCTTGGTGCATTTTCATTTTTTGGCGTTGTGGACGCAGAATGAAAAAATACATTATGACAAAAATCAAAACGAAAGGCAGCATTCCAAATATAACCTCGCTTGGGCCGCCGCCTGCTGCTTGTGCATATGCTGGTGTGATGAACATTTAAATTCCCTCTTCATAAAACTATTGTTTGAAAGTCGTGATTCATTTCACACGCTTATTTCAAAGTCGCCGGACTATACCCATGCCATTCCATTTTGCAAATCTTTCAGCCACTAAAGCTTGGGCTTTTTGACCGTTTTCGTCTTTTTCAAATTCAATAGACGTGATACGCCATCTTTAGACGTTAATTTACACCTTTAACACCATTTAAGACCTCAAAGAGATGTTGCAATGAGTAATGACGCAATTAAAGCCCTAAATGATAAACTTGATGGCCTAATTGCCTTGATAGAGCGTGCCGTGCCACCAAAGACGCCGCCATTTGATGCAGATTACGCCGATGCTTTCATCTGGCGGGCTGAAGATGGATTTTTGCAGCCAATTAAATCAATCAACCGCGTTGATCTTGATTTGCTTGTGGGCATAGATTTAGTCCGTGATAAATTTGTAAAAAATACCGAACAATTTGCCGATGGATATGCTGCTAATAACGTTTTGATGTGGGGCGCAAGAGGAATGGGCAAAAGCTCGCTTGTGAAAGCGGTGCATCGCGACATTAATGATACTTTAGAAAACAACCATGCATCGCATCGATTAAAACTCATCGAAATTCATCGCGAAGATATTGATAGCCTACCATCCCTTATGCGCCTTTTGGACGGCAACCCACATCGGTTTATCGTCTTTTGTGATGATTTATCTTTTGACGGCGATGACGCTAGTTATAAATCCCTCAAATCAGCGCTTGATGGCGGCGTCGAAGGTCGTCCGGACAATGTCATTTTCTACGCTACATCAAATCGCCGACACTTGATTCCACGCGATATGATGGAAAATGAACGATCGACAGCTATCAATCCCTCTGAAGCTATTGAGGAAAAAGTATCGCTGTCAGACCGGTTTGGGCTTTGGCTCGGATTCCATAAATGCACCCAAGACGACTATCTCAATATGATCGAAGGCTATATAAAGCGCTACAACCTTGAGATTGAAGAAGAACTCTGGCGTTTTGAAGCCTTGGAGTGGGCAAAAACACGCGGCAATAGATCAGGTCGCGTGGCTTGGCAATTCATACAGGATCTTGCGGGCCGTTTAGGTAAAACAATAAAACTCGATTGAGGGTTATTATTTAACCTGACAGGTGGTTCAACGGATCAACTGGTTTTTTACCTTCCCTAAGCTCAAAATGCAGCTGTGGTGATTTCACAGCACCGCTTTGACCGGATTTAGCAACAACCTGACCCTGACGAACACGATCGCCACGCCGCACTAACAATTGACTGTTGTGGGCATAAGCGGTGACGAAACCATTGCTGTGACGGATCAAGACAAGATTGCCATAGTCAGCAAGACCATTTGAAGCATAAATTACTTCACCGCTTGCCGAAGCACGCACTGGTGTTCCAACCGGCACATTCAGATTAATGCCAGCGCTCTTTTCACTAAACCGTTTTATCACTTCACCACGTACGGGCCATATGAAACCCGAATTTGCTACAGCTTTGTTGGAAGCTGTCGTAATTTTATCAATTTTCGGCTGCGTAGTAGCTTTTACAGGCTTTGGATTATTAATTTTAGCGGTGACCACCTTAGCTTGATGAGATGGTCTGACCTTAGGTGGCCGCGCTTGTATCACTGATGATTTAGAAATATCCACACGCTGCGTTATAATAGGCTTTGAACGCGGCTCTGTTGTGGCAGCATTTGGTGCATAGCTTGTAACACTTGCGGTTGTCGTATTGTCTAAACGAGGGAGACCAGCAACAGGCGAAACGGATTCACCTGAAACAACTTTTAGTTTTTGACCAATTTGGATGACATCGCTGGTATGAAGTCCATTAGCATTACGCAGACTCGCAACTGACATATTATGATTGGCAGCAATTCTCGTCAGAGTATCACCTTTTTGCACCTGATAGACACCATTATATGAAGCGCCCTGCGCAGTTTTTTTTGGCAACGGCTGCTTTAAAGCATTGTTATTATTAGATTTTATTGTCACAGGTGCATGTGATGCTTGACGTTTATTCACTGCACCAGATGAAATCGGCGCATTAGGCGAATAGACATATGTCGGGATCAATATCTGCTGACCGGAACGCACTTGCGTTGTGTTTGAGATATTATTTGCATTTGCAATCGCTTTGACTGGAACACCATAACGTCGCGATAGCGAATAAAGTGTTTCCCCCTGCTGCAAAGTGACATAAGTGCCGCCAGTTGCTGACCAACCACCTTTTGCAGAGCTATTAGCATTTGCATTGCCCACACTAGCAACATTGACTGGATCAACTTGAGTTCGTGTCGCAGCTCTTTGTGACGCGGGGCGAGCTACAGTTGAACTAATTATTTTAGGACCACCAGACGAACGTATGGAACTCGTTGAAAGAGTGTCAACACTAGATCGTGGCGGTGTGTAGCCTCTTGGACCTGCGGATAAAGAAGAAGACGACGGCCTTGATGCTGGCGAACTGGTTGGAACTGGAGAATATTCCTGTGTCCATGCTGTTCCGTGGCTAAACTGCTGTGCAGGCGCAGATGTAGCAACAGGGCTTTGCAAAAGAGCTTGCTGTTGCGGCTGACGCGCAAGCAGTGGCTTGCTCGTTGAAGAGTTATTTAATTGACGTGCTTGATCCAAGCTCAAACGCCCACTTGATGGGATAGCCGATTGGTTTTGAGGCGTTTGAAATGAAGCGTTTTGCGGTAAACTTTGCGCAGGAGGCAAAGATTGACGTGATATTGATGGCGATCTGGCCAGTTGACGGGAGCCGCTTAGAGTGGGCGCACCAAATTGCTGCGACTGATTATTTAACTGTGTCGGCAACTGACTTTGATTAAAACCGCCTAATCGAGCCTGCGACGTAATATTTTTTGCGTTGAAGAGCCCTTGATTTTGGCCACCAGATAAAGAGCCGCCCAATCGCTGAGCAGCAGCACCAGCCAAATCAGCCTTCGGCAAGAAGTTTTGTGGACCATCCAACCTTTGCGGCGTGGCCGCTGAGGCTGTGAACAGATTATCAAATCTATCCGAACCTCCACTGCACCCTGCAACGATAGACGCAGCAAGCCCCAGATAGACTACATTATACAAAAGATGACCCTTAGGTCGAGAAACACGAGTACTCATAACACAACTCAGTTCGCAATTTTTACCAGAAGCCATTAGAACCCAGTAACCTAAACAAAACTTTAAAGGCTGAGTGCAATTCCTGAAATGAGGGGTATAAAGCGAGCTGAACCAATATTTTTAGCTTCTAAACCAGCCTCAGTTTTTGTGTGAACCATGATATCTGCAAGCCCATTATCCTGTAATATTGGCGCGATAATTATGCCGCCAACTTTCAATTGAGCCAGCAATTCAGGTGATATTGAGCTAATCTCGGCATTGACTATGATCCGGTCGAAGCTCTCGTCATCGCCCCATCCATACTCACCGTCGCCAATTCGCGAAATAATATTTACAATTTTTAATGTTTGAAAGCGATTTGCGGCCTCATCCACCAATGTACGGAACCGATCCACCGTATAAAGTTTGCCACACAATCGCGCCAAAATAGCGCTTTGATAACCAGAACCGGTGCCTATTTCGAATACTTTAGCATCCGGTTCCACCCCTAAAGCTTTAATAATAGTAGCGATGGTGATAGGCGCGGTCTGCACCTGTCCACAAGCGATAGGCGCTGAACTAGTAGGACTTAAACCCGCTTGCACCTGCCCTGCATTTAAGAACATCCGCCGTGGCGTTGCTTCAAACTGATTAAGTAACGCGTTATCCATGATACCTTTTTCACGAATAGCCAATAAAAGCGCCATAGTCTCTTCGCTGGAAAGTGCATCATTCTTATCTGGGTTATAAATTGTATTCAAAGCATCTCCGGTTTGCTCTCGCCTGCCTTCTTGGTCCACCTATTGAAAATATCAACTGGGAATGTAGAAAGTATAACACCACCAAGAATAGTCAGAATACCAATCAAATGAAATTTTTCAAAGCTCTCGCCCAGTATAAGTACAGCAAGCCCAACGCCATAGGCGGGCAATAGATACATGAATATACCAGAGATGGCGGGGCCCGCGACTCTTATGGAATGTTGATAAGCAAGAAACGCAGCCAATGATGAAAAGATAACCAAACCCGCGATCGTTGACCAAACATCAATGCTTGTTGGTATTGGGCTAATCAAGATTATTTCCACGAAGGCAAAAGGCATCAAACATAAAGCTGCTAGCCCACTGAACATGAAAAGCATGAGGCTGTTTGAAAATTGCGTGAAGATTTTATTTTTAAAGACGACCGAATAAACAGCCCAAGCAATGGCCGCAACAACCATAGCTAAATCACCACCATTGAAATTCAATGTCGTGAGCGTTGCTATATCGCCTCGCAGCAATATGGCAGCAACACCGAGGCTCGCAAGGATAATGCCGATGCCTTCACGCGCTTTTATTCGCCGCCCTCGTGCTACCGCTTCAATCATAATAATAAAGGCTGGCGACGATAAATAGATCAGCGTTGCATTTGTCGCCGTGGTCAATGACAGCGCATAATAAACAATCGCGCCACAAATCCACATTGCTAAAAAACCCATGATGGTTGAAAGCAGCGTAATCTGCTTTACAGCTTTCCATTGGACACGCAAATCACCAAAGACGAAGGGAAAAAGAATAAGGCTGACAAGCGTCCAGCGAATGAAGGCTAAAGTCCAGGGCTCAATATTAGGTATGACCGATTTACCAAACAAAAGATTTGAGGCAAAAAACAACGGCGCAAGAAGAAGCGTACTATAGGAAATAAGGCGGGGTAATTGCATCACTCGAGTACAGAACGCAATTTTGTCAAACCTTCATGATCCGTGTAATCAGGCTTCATCGGTGTGACTGATATTTTGTTTTCCCGCAATGCCGAGACATCACTATAAAAATCAGACACAAGAGCCCCCGATTTAAATGTGAGCCAATAGTAATCTATGCCACGCCCATCCAACCGCTTTTCTGCACCCAGCTCATGATCCAGCATACCCTGTTGCACCACCTCAATGCCAGCGACATCATGCGCCGGACAATCTGGAAAGTTCACATTAATGAAAGTATTGGGATCAAATTTTGATGTTAGAAGTTTGTCCACCAGTGCAGGTCCATGGGACAGTGCCGTGCCCCAATGTACGGGGCCATCACTCTGCCAATCCACGCGCTGAGACAAAGCAATCGAGCGTATTCCCAATATCGCTCCTTCCATTGCGCCAGCAGCGGTGCCAGAATAGGTCACATCATTGGCAGCGTTTTGTCCTTGATTGACACCAGACAAAATAACATCAGGCGGCGACGGCATTAGCTCGCGAACCCCCATGATCACGCAATCTGTGGGCGTGCCACGCAGTACAAAGCTTTTTTCATCATCCTGTCGCACTCGCAACGGATGGTTCAGCGTCAATGAGTGGGCAAGCCCGCTTTGATCAGTTTCAGGGGCAACACACCACACGTCATCAGACAACTGTGCAGCAATTTTGCGCATGACGTCAAAGCCTGCCGCGTGGAAACCATCATCATTGACCAGAAGAATGCGCAAGAATAGTCGCCTTTATGAAATCAGTTCCATGCCACCCATATAGGGCTGAAGAACTTCAGGAACACGTATGCTGCCATCTTCGTTTTGATAGTTTTCTAAGACAGCTATCAAGGTGCGCCCAACCGCAAGACCGGAGCCATTGAGGGTATGACAGAATTGCGGGCGCTTTTCGCCTTCAACGCGGTAGCGCGCATTCATGCGCCGCGCCTGAAAATCACCACAGGTAGAACATGATGAAATCTCTCGATAAGTATCTTGTCCAGGCAACCAAACTTCTATGTCATAGGTTTTACGGGCGCCAAAACCCATATCGCCTGTGCAAAGCGTCATCACGCGATAATGGATGTCTAAGCGCTTCAATATTTCTTCAGCGCAACCAAGCATCCGTTCTAGTTCGGCTGCAGAGTCTTCAACCTTGGTGATGCTGACCATTTCGACTTTTGGGAATTGATGCACACGCAGCATACCGCGCGTATCACGCCCCGCAGAGCCAGCCTCGGAACGGAAACAAGGCGTAAAGGCTGTCATCCGCAAAGGCAGTTGTGCTTCATCCAAAATTTCTTCACGCACCAGATTGGTCAGTGGCACCTCAGCTGTTGGAATTAACCAACGTCCATCCGTCGTTTTAAAAGAATCTTCGGCAAATTTAGGCAATTGACCCGTGCCAAACATCACCTCGTCGCGCACCAAAATAGGTGGTGAAACTTCTGTATAACCATTCTCAGTCGTATGAAGATCGAGCATGAATTGTGCCAAGGCGCGCTCGAGGCGCGCGAGAGCGCCTTTTAAGACAACAAATCTTGAGCCAGCAAGTTTTGCGGCATTTTCAAAATCCATAATATCGAGCGCTTCGCCGATCTCATAATGCTCTTTCGGGCTAAAGTCATATGAAGGCTTCTCGCCAACAACACGATAAACGATATTATCTTCTTCTTTTAGGCCAACCGGCACATCTTCAAGCGGGATATTTGGCACACCTGCCAAAGCAGTATTCAGCGCCTGATCAAGCTCGCGCTCGACATCTTCGCCTGATTGGATGAAAGATTTAATTTCTGCCACTTTGGCGATTGCAGCTTGTGCCGCCGCCTCATCACCTGTGGCTTTGGCTTTGCCAATTTCTTTTGAGGCCGCATTACGCTGTTCTTGCGCCTCTTGTAGTTTGGTCAAATGCGTTTTGCGTTTGTTATCGAGTTCTAAGAGAATATCCGCCATAGGCCCTGCTCCACGCGCATTCAATGCGGCGTCAAGTGCCTGCGGATTATCACGGATCCACTTAATATCAAGCATGTCGGTCTAGTGCCCAATCGCTACGACAGTTGAAAGGAGTGTGGAGCAGATCAAGAGAATTTAACTCTCGATATCCTGCATATTGCGTTCGCGCTGCCGTTCCACGAACTTCACACAAAAGATGGATACTTCGTAGAGAAGGAGTGTTGGCAGTGCAAGCCCGATTTGACTCGCAGGATCAGGTGGCGTCAATACAGCCGCCGCACCAAAGGCCAGAACAATCGCATATTTGCGTTTTGTTCTCAGTCCTTCTGACGTCACAACATTAATCCTTGCCAGTAGTGTCATGACAACAGGCAACTGAAACACTAAGCCAAATGCAAAAATTAGCGTCATGATCAGACTCAAATATTCTGACACTTTTGGTTGGTTGACAATGGTCGCAACGCCTTCGCCGCCAGTTTGTTCCAGTGACAAGAAAAATGCAATCGCAAGCGGCATAACCACAAAATAGACAAGACAGGCACCAAGAACGAAGAGAATCGGTGTTGCAATCAAGAATGGATAAAATGCTGATCTTTCGTGACGGTAAAGACCCGGCGCCATAAACATATAAATCTGTGATGCTAATACGGGAAATGCCAGAAAGAGCGCCCCAAAGAAACCAATTTTAATTTGTGTAAAGAAAAGTTCCGGCAAAGCCGTAAACTGAAAAAGAGACGATTCATCACCGCGTGCACGCACATAGGGGCTAGTGAGAATATTGAAAATTTCGTCTGAAAAATAAAAACAAACGACAAAAGCAACCGCAATCGCTCCCATAGCCCGCATGAGCCTTGATCGCAGCTCTGTCAAATGTTCGACAAGCGGCGCTTTAGATTCGTCTAGGTTCTCTTCCTCAGCCATTTTTATCAATACTCATTTCAGGAAGATGTTTTGCTGGTTGTTCGCTTAGCGCGTGGTTTTTTAACACTCGCTGAAGCTGTTTTGCTGGTAGCAGCTTTACGGGCTGCGGGCTTTTTAGTTGCTGGCTTTTTGGCCACTGTTTTTTTAGCTGCCGGTTTTTTGGCTGCTGGTTTTTTTGGCGTTGATTTAGGAGCCGCAACAGCCGCACTCTTCTCAGCCGCCATCTTTTCACCAGCTTCTATGTAATCATCATCTGGCAAATCAAAAGCCCGCGCACTCTCCATATAGTCGTCGACTTCATCTTTGATGCCTTTAACCGGATTAAGGTCGTCCAGACCTTTAAGGTCATTCTTAATGTTATCAAGTTCAGTATCTTTGATAGCTTCATTGACTTGGCCTTTAAAATCACGGGCCATAGAGCGTATCTGACCAATATATTTGGCGCCACTGCGAAGCAAACCCGGCAGGTCTTTTGGACCAACCACGATGATTGCTACAACTGCAATCACCAGTATCTCTGTCATACCGATATCGAACATTTTAGCCCAGTTAGTTGGCGCTAGATGAAATAATCACTAGTCGCATTCAAGTTCTATAAGCCGGTTTATGGCTTAGCTAACTTTGGACTGATCTTTAACGTCTTCAACGACTTCTTTTGCCGTATCGTGATCGAGCGCTTTATCTGGGTCTTCTTTCAAACCCTTTTTAAAGCTGTTGATACCTTTTGCGACATCACCCATCATTTCGGAAATTTTACCTCGTCCAAAAAGAAGGACTACCAAAAGAGCAACAATTATAATTTGCCACGGACCGATTGAACCAAACATATTTTTCTCCTCTTAACACGGTGCTTACAAAAAGATTACAACAACAACCGCGCTTTTCTATGGCATAGATAGCGTCGATTAGTCATCAACTGCAATCACTAATTTGTCTTAGTGGTAAATATAAGCACTGATGCAGGATCCACAACAAATGAAACCAAATTAGATTTTAGCTTTTGTCTAGCAGGTATTTTGAACTTCAAAGGAGCGCGATCTCCGTCAACAAGTACAGAAATCAGCCGTTTGTCGCCTGCAAAACGCTCTGACAAGACACGCCCGTGCGCCAAACCGTCTTTCTCATCGACATCTTTGACGTCTACGCCTTCGATCCGAATAAATACATCTACTTTAGTACCATTACCAAACCCAGGGGCAGCAAATTGTCCCAGTGGCGTTGTCACGCTACCGCGTTCCACAACACAAGAGAACGAATTCAACCCGCCAAAGAAGCCTGCAACGAAGCCATTTGCAGGGCGTAAATAAAGATCTTCAGACGTGCCAACCTGCTCAATTTTACCATCTCGCATGAGGGCAACACGATCGCCTAAATAAAGCGCTTCTTCGGGGTCATGGGTCACAATAATACTGGTTGCAAGTGTTTCCCGCAGCACTGACATTGTCTCCTCGCGCACTTTTTCGCGCAAAACCGTATCAAGACCTGAGAATGGCTCATCAAACAGTAATACCTGCGGGCGTGGTGCGATAGCTCTGGCGAGGGCCACGCGTTGTTGTTGTCCTCCAGACAACATATGCGGAAATGCATCTGCATAATCACTCATGCGTACTCGCCCTAGTGCCTGGCGCGCCACAATCTGTGCCTCTTCTGTACTGATCGCCGTCAGGCCAAACATCACATTTTTCAAAATACTGAGATGCGGAAACAAGGCATAGTCCTGAAAAACCAGACCAACACGGCGTTTTTCCGGCGGCACATGGACATTTGGCCCGCACATTTCCTTGCCATTAATGCGCACAATGCCGGAAGTCTGTGTCTCAATGCCAGCCGCGATGCGCAAAAGCGTCGTTTTACCACAACCGGATTCACCAAGGAGGCAAACAGTTTCACCCGGCTTTATCTTTAGAGAGACATCACTCAGTGCAGGCACATCGCCAAAATTACGAGAGATATTTTCAAAAGACACGCTGCCAGCAAAGGTCGCGCCAGCGGCGCCGCGACGCGGTTCACTATCAGACAGAGTAACTTTGCTTTTACGAAAAAGACGGTTCATACGTCCCTTCTAAGCCTCTTCGTCCTCAGCAATCAAGTCCGCCATCATAAGAAGATCGTCATCATCAAGCGGTTCTTCGTCTTCCTGCAAAGCATCATCGTCATTTGGCAAGGGCATTTTGAAACTTGCAGGCATAGCGCTATCCAAAAGACCCGCGCCCTTTAATTCATCAAGACCAGGGAGATCAGACACGCCTTCCAACATGAAATGATCAAGGAATCCGGGTGTTGTTCCATAAGTTACAGGCCGGCCCGGTGATCGGCGGCGTCCACGCATCCGCACCCATGTCGTTTCCATCAAAACATCGAGTGTACCTTTGCTGATAGAAACGCCACGAATTTCTTCAATTTCTGCCCGTGTTACTGGTTGATGATAAGCTATGATTGCAAGCGTTTCCAACGCTGCTTTCGAAAGCTTGCGGCTTTCAACAGCTTCCCGTTGCAGTAAAAATGATAGATCATCCGCAGTACGAAATGCCCAGCCACCTGCCACAGAAACCAGATTAATGCCCCTGCTCGAATAGTGTCTCTTCAATTCACAAACAAGCATCTCTACGTCTGTGCCTTCTGGTAGACGTGATGCAAGCGCATGGCTACTTACTGGATCTGCTGACGCAAATAAAATAGCTTCTATAATCCGCATATTATGACGTTCATCATCATGCAGTTCTGCGGGCTCCGATTGCTGAAAAGGGATGACGACGCCTGTAGTTTCTCCGTTATCTGTCTCTTGGTCTTTATCAGACATCACGTTCTCCTTGTGCTTCGCTAGCCTTATTCTCATCACTCGTCTCTTTTGATCTTAGATAAAGAGGCGCGAAGGCTTCGGATTGACGCAATTGTAATGCGCCTTCACGCACAAGCTCAAGACTCGCAGAAAAACTGCTGGCCAAAACAGAGGCGCGTTGCTCAGGTTCCACTAGATACTTTATCAAATAGTCATCAAGACACGCCCATTCTTTGGTCGTACCGATGAGACGTTGTAGCGTTTCTCGTGCCTCTTGCAGCGACCAAACCTTGCGCTTGGTTATATGAACGATAGAAACTGATTGTCGCTGACGCTGTGCGGCATAGGCCGTCAAAAGATCATAAAGCGTCGCAGTAAATGTGCTTTTTTTGATCACTTCAACGGCTTCAGGAGCGCCTCTTGCAAAGACATCTTGCCCCAAACGATTGCCGTTCATTAAAGACGCAGCTGCATTGCGCATTGCTTCAAGCCTTTTGAGGCGAAAAGCTAGAATTTGCGCGAGTTCTTCGCCACTTTCTTCTTCTTCATCTTCTGGAACAGGAAGAAGTAGCTTGGATTTTAAAAAGGCAAGCCACGCCGCCATTACAAGATAATCAGCGGCAAGCTCAAGCCGCATATCGCGCACTTTATCAATAAAAGTGAGATATTGCTCAGCAAGCATTAAAATTGAAATTTTAGAAAGATCGACTTTTTGCGTGCGCGCAAGAGATAACAATAAATCAAGCGGCCCCTCAAAACCATCGACATCAATGACAAGAGCATCACTGGACGGTTTTTCAGTCAAAAGATCGGGACGAACATCCTCTTCCCAATTGATATTTTCATCAGCCATAAATTCACCTATTTCAGCAAATCATGATGGCGATAGCTCACAGCTTTGAGATCAGTGCCTTAAGTTCTTCATGTCCTGCAACGACATCGAAGGCTTCAGGTTTTTTTCTCTCATCCAGTGCTTTAATAGCTCGCTCAAGGGCCATTCCCTCAATCGCTGGTGTTTTTTCTGCAACGCTACGCATTTCATCTAATTTGCCGTTGCAGTGAAGCACAAAATCACAGCCTGCGGCAAAGCATGCCTCAACTCTGGTGCCGATTTCCCCATGAAGTGCATTCATTGACACATCATCAGACATCAAAAGCCCCTGAAAACCGATTAATTCACGAATTACATCGCGAATCACCGTCTTCGACGTGGAACAGGGTGCAGTCTCATCAAGCGCTGTGTAGACAACATGTGCTGTCATCGCCATAGGCAAATGATTGAGTTTCTTGAATGGGTGAAAGTCTATCGCCTCCAAATCGGCGCGCGAAGCATCGACCACGGGCAGCTCATGGTGACTATCTGCTCCTGCGCGTCCATGTCCAGGAATATGCTTGATTACCGGCAAAACACCACCAGAGAGTAATCCAGATGCGGCTAAAGCACCCAAATGAGCAATAAGGTTAGGATCGCGCCCATAGGCTCGATCACCAATCACATCATGAGCGCCAGGTACGGGCACATCAAGCACAGGCAAGCAATCAGCATCCACGCCCACTTCAATCAAATCATGCGCGATTAAACGGGCCGCCAACCATACGGCGCGTTCTCCAAATTCTGGTTGAATTGCATAAAGGTCGGCAAATGCTTGCCCAGTTGGATATTTGGGCCAAATAGGTGGACCAAGGCGTTGCACGCGCCCGCCTTCTTGGTCGATGAATACAGGAGCTTGTGGCGCATCTGCTGCATCACGCAGAGCTGCTGTCAATTCAAGTATTTGTTGCTTACTTTCGCAATTCCGTTTGAAAAGAATAAAGCCCCATGGCTTTTGCTCACCCAAAAATACTTTTTCATCTGCGCTCAACGTGAGACCGGCGCAGCCACATATGAAGGCTTTTTGAGAAGTCATTTAAGTCTTTAATCCGTTTGTTACGTCAATAAACACTTAGCTTCGGCTCACAATACAATCACCACCAGCTGCTTTTAAATTCTCACATAGCGAGATCGCCTCACTTCGCGAATTGAATTTTCCAACTTGCAGCCTATGAAAAATACCCCGAGCCCCAAGGTCAGCGCGTTTTACAATGGGTGAATATGATGAAAGCACAGAGAAACGTCTCTGCAAGCCTCTGAAAGCCGTGCGGGCCTGATCTGCTGATCTTTGAGAAGACAGTTGCACAACAAAACCACCGCTTGAGCTTGTCTGTGGTGCGCTTGCCGCTGGTGAACTGGCACGCTGTGTCTGGCTCGATGGTCTAAGTGCGATCGGCTCGTTAGACGCTGTGGGCGTCGTTGCCCTTGGTGCAGGCTGTGTGTTTTGCACACGTGCAGTCGTTATTCTTTTTACCCGTGGAATCGGTGGAGTGGGCGCAAAATCTTGAGGAGAAAAAGTGGCTGCAGGCTCATTTGATTCAATAGGTTGCGATACTTCTTCTGTTTCAACAACGCGCGGGATTAAATTATCCTGATCAGGCGCAACGATAGACGTTGGTGGGGCCGTTTCTGGTGTCGCGGTATCTGGTGTCGCGGTATCTGGAGTCGGCGTATTTAGTGCAACAGTAGTGGTCTTCGGTGTTTTTGTTTCTGGCACGATAGAGCCATCAGGACGAATGACGACAGTACGGACACTCCGCGGCCCTTTAGGCGGTGTTGTTGAAGAGATAGGCGCATCACTTGATAAGCCAGGCAAGACAACGCGCGGCGTTGATTTTTCTACATCATCACCCACCCCAACAATTAAACTTTCAGAACTATCAACTAAATCACCTGTGGTATCTTGATTTTTTTCTGAACCTGATATGGCCTCATAAACCGTTCTATCTTGGTTAGGGATAGTCTTACCACCTGGATCAGTTGGCTTGACGCGCACTGGTTCATCGCTGGCAGCAACGACAATATCTGAATCACCGTTTCCACCTATACCAAAAGCATAATATGCAGCACTGCCGCCAATGACAGCAATCAGCAAAACCGCTGCCACAGCCAATAATGACCTACCGCGGTTAGAGTGTGCTTCATCCTCTAAGTCATATGAAAAATGCTCATTTTCAGAATCAAGATTGATCTCATCCAATGGATCAATATCGCCTCCCACTCCTTTGAAGGCATCAACAGAAACGCTAACTGATGAATCTACTGGAGCACCATCTATAAGCCCGCCTGATGAAGGTGTAGCACCCTGTGTTACAGAGGCAAATTCAGCATCAAAAAAACTATCGAGATTATAAGCTTCTTCTATCGCATTCGGTTGCGGAACATCCTTAGTAAGTTCGTCTGTTATGGTCGCAGTATTCAGTGCTTCTGTTGTTGCAACAGAAGCAATACTTGGGTTTTCCATAGCTGGTTGCGATCCGGCCAATTCTTCAGGCTTAGCAATGGAGCTCACCTCATCTGCACCAACAGTATTCAGTGGTGAAGGAGCAATTTCATTCACAATATCATCTAGATTAACTTCTTCACTAGCGGTGTTTGAGAGCGCAATCTCTGGATCACGCTGAAGTTCATTAAACAATTCTTCTTCTAGCTGAATTCCAAGCTCCGCCTCCAGCTCGTTTGGCGGCGCTTCGGCTTTGGGATCATCTTGCACCGATGAGGACATAAAGTCAGGCAATTCAACTTCTTTGACATCACCGACAAGAGAGGCTGCATCAACCGGGTTACTCGGTTGTTCAGAAGCAATGTCAGCCTGAAAAGGCGACCCCAAATCTATAGGTTTATTCTCAGACGGATCGGAGATTTCACCAAATACACTACCTGCACTTACAATACGCGCCAATTCTGCCAATGGGTCTTCTTTGACGCTTTCATCGATTGGCGCATTAGCATCTTTAGATGACTGTTCTGACATGCCTATTCCTGAATATTTCTCAACTGGCCTTCACAAAACTAATGCAAAAACATTCGAAAAGCAAAAACTAGCGCATTTCCTGAGGAGCAGAAACACCCATTATGGAAAGCCCTGCCGCAATAACATTACTCACAGCAGAAACCATCGCCAGTCTTGCACAGGTTAATTCTCTGTCATTGTCATTAATAAATCGTAAGTCTGGCTGATCTTTTCCAATGTTCCAATGACTATGGAAGCTACTGGCAAGTTCATATAAATAAAAGGCGATTCTGTGCGGCTCTTTAGAATCAACCGCCGTTTCCAAAATTCTTGGAAAGGCTGCCATTTTTTGTATAAGAGCAACCTCGGATTTGTGTTCAAGACGATTGAGGCCCTCAAGACTGATTGCGTCCCAATCCTTACTAACTATCCCTGCGCGTTCCTCGGCCATCTTAAATACAGAATGCGCTCGCGCATGGGCATATTGCACATAAAATACCGGATTATCCTTTGATTGCTCAGTCACTTTTGCAAAATCGAAGTCAAGCGGCGCGTCACTCTTTCGATAAAGCATCATAAAACGCACCGCGTCGCGGCCCACCTCTTCCACCACATCGCGCAATGTGACGAGGTTGCCAGATCGTTTGGACATTTTAACCGGCTCACCCTCTCGCATCAGCTTGACCAACTGACACAAAAGGACTGAAAGCTTGGCCTCATCACCAGCAATCGCCTTCGCCACCGCACCAAGGCGTTTGACGTAACCACCGTGGTCAGCACCCAAAATATACAACATGTCTTGAAAACCGCGCTCATATTTATCGCGGAAATAAGCAACATCAGCGGCAAAATAAGTGTAGTCGCCATCGGATTTTTTGAGTGGACGATCTATATCATCACCAAAATCTGTGGCTCGTAATAAAGTCTGTGGACGATCTTCCCAATCTTCGGGTAATTGTCCTTTTGGCGGCGGTAACGTTCCCACATAAATAAGATCGCGCGACGCAAGGCTTGCCAATGTTTCGTCAATCAAGCTTGAGCCTTGTGGTCTTGCCGCATGAAGCGTGCGCTCGGAGAAGAAAGCGTCATGGCGCACATTAAGCTGAGCCAAATCTTCGCGGATCAATTCCATCATGGCATCAATAGCCGCATCGCGAATAATCGGCAGCCACTCAGCTTCCGACATATTTTTGAGTGCTTCGCCGTGTTCTTCAGCCAGTTTTGCTGCAATCGGCTTGAGATAATCTCCCGGATAAAGGCCTTCAGGAATCTCGCCAATATTTTCGCCCAGTGCCTCACGGTAACGCAAATGAACCGAGCGCGACAAAACATCAATCTGCACGCCAGCATCATTGATATAATATTCTTTGGTGACATCATGTCCCGCGAAGCTAAGTAAATTGGCAATCACATCACCAACAACCGCACCACGACAATGGCCCACATGCATTGGACCTGTTGGATTGGCTGACACATATTCTACGTTTACCTTGCGCGGTGTCTCCACATAGTTCGCACCATATTTTTGACCCGCTTTCAAAATCTCAGCTAAATGCGCCACCCAAAAACTTGGGTTAAGGCGAATATTCACAAAACCAGGCCCCGCAACCGATACCTCAGCCACATCACCATCTAACCGTAATTGTTCTGCAAGCTGTTCTGCTAAATCGCGTGGTTTTAGCCCAAGAGGTTTAGCCAGAACCATCGCAACATTTGTTGCAAGATCGCCGTGGGCTGCATCACGTGGCGGTTCAACCACAACGCGGGAAAAATCTACATTCGCCCAATCAACACCGTCAATTGACAATGCATGAGCAGCAACGACTACTCTCTCTTGAAACAGGCTGAATATGTTCATCGAAAGTCCTTATGTCTTATTATGGCTTTATCATTGCAAGGCACGAAGCTTGACAACAGAAAAACCCTCGCCCGCGCCTAACTTAAATCTGGCGTAACGTCAAATAGCCGGTGATGCTCTTGAAGTGCAAAACGGTCTGTCATACCGGCCACATAGTCACAAACCAAACGTGGCAAGACATCTAAGTCCGACAACGGCTCACCCCACTCATTTGCCATAAGCGTTGGGTCATTGAGATAACGGTCGAATAGATTGCCGACAATAATCTCCGCATTATCCCGCACTGCCAGCACCTTGGGTGTGCGATACATATGCTCAAACAAAAAGGATTTAATGGCCCGCTCAGCCAGTATCATATCTTTTGAAAAAGCAACCATCACCCTACCCGCACGGCGCACATCATCCGCCGAAGTTGGCTGAAGAGCAGCAAGATTGGATTGCGTGGTCATAATAACATCTTCAATTAAGCGCGTTATCAGGCGGCGGACGAGTTCATGGGTGGTGCGTGTTTTATCCAGTTTGGGATAAAGCTCCCTAACCTCTTTCAAGATATCACCCACAAGAGGCACATCGCTCAAATCATCAAGCGTAAAAACACCTTCCCGCAATCCATCATCAATATCATGAGCATCATAGGCGATGTCATCAGCAATCGCGGCTGATTGAGCTTCAATACTGGCATATGTATTCAGCATTAAATCATGGCTTTTAGAATAAACTTGAATGGCGTGCGGTAATCCATCGTCTGCATATTTGCCAATGCTTGCGCCACTCGCATTGAGCAACGGGCCATTGTGTTTCACAATACCTTCAAGCGTTTCCCAAGAAAGATTCAACCCGTCAAAGGTCGCATAGCGTTTCTCTAGCGCTGTAACAATGCGCAGGGTTTGTGCATTATGTTCAAATCCATCGTAATCCACCATAGATCGAGCCAAGGCATCTTCACCCGCATGACCAAAGGGTGTGTGACCTAAATCGTGCGCTAAGGCCAAGGCTTCCGCTAAGTCTTCATCCACCCGTAAAGCCCGTGCAATAGATCGCGCCACTTGCGCCACTTCTATCGTGTGAGTTAATCGAGTACGAAAATGATCACCCTCATGATAAATAAACACTTGGGTTTTATGTTTCAAACGCCGAAAAGCAGTTGAATGAACCACGCGGTCGCGGTCGCGCTGTGAAGGAGTACGTGTTGGACTGGCAGGTTCAGAAATTAATCGTCCACGGCTGTTTTGAGGATCACAGGCATAGGATGCGCGATATTCGCCCCCAAAGCCAACTGTCTCGAAAGGAACACCGCTATTATTCAAGCTCAGCCTCTATCATTCTCATTCATCAACGCAATCTTTGATCACCGTATCGAGCAGATTATCGCAAATGCTATTTGACACTGCTTATTGTTGTCCCTAACTATCAAGTTAAGAACAGCGTAATCTAAATTTGAACCATATAGAGATTCTCGTGCCAGAACCATCATCATCACCATCATCCAATATCACATTAAGTGCCAGTGCTGCTAAACGAATTGCTACTATTCTCAGTGAGGAAACTCAAGGAACCGCGCTACGCATCAGCGTAGAAGGTGGCGGCTGTTCTGGCTTTTCATATAAATATGATCTGGACAAAGAACGCCAAGACAATGACCTTGTTTTAGAACGTGATGATGCTGTTGTGTTTATCGATGATGTATCCGTCCCGTTTCTTGAAGGCTCCGAAATAGATTTTGTGGATGATGTCATCGGTCAATCGTTCCAAATCCGCAATCCAAACGCCACTGCCTCGTGCGGATGCGGCACAAGCTTCACGATCTAGGCACATCAATGAAAATAGCAACGTGGAATATCAACGGCGTCAAAGCTCGTATTGAGGCTCTTGAAGCATGGCTCAAAGAGGCAGAGCCTGATATCGCCTGCTTGCAGGAAATCAAAAGCCAAGACGAAGGCTTTCCACGTGAACGCTTGGAGACGCTGGGTTATAATGTGGAAACCCATGGCCAAAAAGGGTTTAACGGCGTGGCGCTCCTGTCCAAATTACCTTTTGAAGAAGTAAACCGTCGCCTGCCGGGCGATGATAGTGACGAACAGGCTCGTTTTATTGAAGGTGTATTTTCTCTGCCCAATGGTCCTTTGAGCGTCTCATCGCTCTATTTGCCAAATGGCAATCCGGTGGAAAGCGAAAAGTACCCCTATAAGCTAAACTGGATGGCGCGCCTTCAGGCATGGACCGAGGCACGTTTAAAACTGGAAGAGCCTTTCATTTTGGCCGGCGATTATAATGTTATACCTGAGCCAAAAGATTGCCACGCCCCTGATGCATGGCAAGGTGACGCTCTGTTTCGTCCTGAAACCGATAGTGCTTATAAAGCGCTTTTAAATCTCGGGCTGACTGAGGCGCTTCGTTCCGTCACGGATGAGGCGGAAACCTATACATTTTGGGATTATCAAGCCGGTGCTTGGCCAAAAAACAATGGCATTCGCATTGACCATCTTTTGATGTCGCCAGAGGCCGCGCCAAACCTCATCGGTTGCGCCATCGATAAACACACTCGCGGCTGGGAAAAGCCATCGGATCATGTACCTATATGGATTGATTATGATGAGCTCGCTAAGAGGCACAAAGCAGCTTAACAGCGCATAGATTATGATCCTGTAATGTTGCGGTAGGGCTCAACTTGTGTTCCAAATAAGGCATCCCAAAAACCTAAAACCTCCATCATATTTCTTTTGGCTTTATATTTCATCCGCATGGCTTTTTTTGGGGTCACGATGGACAATGGATAAGACAACAAAACGTATATCGTTCCACGCATGAAACGCCTTAAAGATCTTAGACCATAACGAGAGATAAGCTCGAATAGCTTATTTCTTTTTTTCGAAACTATTACCAAGGTTGACCATACCCTGCGGCGGCGCTCTAATTGCCAGACCATTTCCAAACGCTCTTTCGGCACATCTTCTCTCACAATGGCATCATCAACCCATTGGATCTTCCCACCTAGGTCCGTTAGCGCATAGAAAAAATCCGTATCCTCGCCTCCCGTATACCTAAAAAAAGGGTCAAACTGTAATTCTTTTTGGTGTTTTGAATACCAAGCTACTTGCAAGAGTGTGTTGTTGGTTGCTGCCTTCTCTAGACTATCGCCTCTGGGAATAGTCTCCATAACAGGCCTTTTCAGAAACACAGGGATTTCATCAGGGTAGATATATCGAACAGGCCCGGTCAACACTTCGCAATCCATCTCTAAGGTGGCCCGGCGCATTGCTTCCAACCAGCCTTCTTCCAAGGTTTCATCATCATCGATGAAAGCCGCCCATTCTGCCTCTTTTGATAAACAAAAATTAAGACCTGTTTGGCGCGCAAATGATATACCGATATTGGTTTCCAATAGATAATGCATCGGAATATCAGGAAACTTTTCGCACAGTTTTGCAACTATATTCTCACAATGGTTTTCACTATCATTTTCAATAATGATAATGAAATCATCATGGTCTGAGGATTCTATCTGTTCGATAACCGATAAAAGGCAGTTCTTGAGCATCAAGGGCCGCTGCCTGGTGCAGATCATAAAACCAATCGCCCCTTGTTTGGCCTTCTCGGTCTGGGTCATTCAAGCTCCAAAATTTCAGGTCACATGATAGTCTCAATAAAATAAAAGACCTTTTATACTAATTTATACTAATTTATACTAATTCAAAGTTTTGACAGGAACACAATATCTTTATTTCAATATAGTCAGGTTGAAATTACGTGGAGCAGCCCTTCTAAAAACCGTTAGACAGCTAGCAATCTATTTTTGTCTTGCAATAGGCATCCATCCACTTTTGTGCTGTGCCAAGAGCTTTTTTGCGCTCTTTCACATCAGCCACAGAGAACGCTTACTCATGAAACGATTGAACCCCATTCGGGCGCATGAGGAGAGCACATTGGTGAGCTATCGTCAGCCATTACAGAACGGCAAAAAGTGAATTGGTGGAAGTGGGCGATTATACCTGCATTAAAACGAATGAAGGATTACGCGAAGCGCGATGTGAATTTGTGCTCAACAACACAGCGTGGAAATTTACCGGTAAACTTTGTCCTGTTGGGCTCAATGAGCATAACCAAAAGGAACGAATTCAAAACGTTGCGAGAATTGACTTCAAAAAACTGAGCTGAGATTCAACAGCTAATATCATTTTTGCAATAATTATCTATCCATTTTTGTGCACGTTTCTGTGCCTTTTCGCGCTCTTTTGAAGAGGCGACAGAAAAGGCTCTTTCGTGAAGCTCTTGAACCCATTCATGGCGTGCTGGATGAGCACGCTGACGTGCGACTGTGAGCCATTTCAGGCCTTCAACTTTGTCTTGCTTTAAACCTTTGATGCCTTCAAATTGACGATAGCCAAAGCGGGCTTGGCCGCTAACATCACCATTCAAAGCTGATTTCTTCAACCAGCGCCCAGCTTGGACGTTTGAACATTTTTCCAAAGCCGCTGCATCACACATTTCAAACAATGCATATTGTGCATTTGGGTCGCCGTAATATGTGGCGGCTGTCAAAAACATACCCCAGGCCCTATCTTCATTCTTTTGAATGGGCGAATCTGGAATGCCGCTTCTGTAATACTGGCCGAGAGAAACAAAGGCGTTTGCCGTGAACGGCGCCTTGCTGGAATAAGGGGTAAGATCAACCTGTGACCTGACCACGCGGCTAAACATTTCAAAGGCACGTAGATGACTTTGTTTATCTTGTTGGCACGAAGAGTAAATCCTGCCCAACTTCCACATTGCCACTTCATTACCCTCTTCGGCGGCATATTCCAGACGCTTCAAAGAATCATCAGCGCTCACATTCGGTAGACTTGAATTCAAGTTCACTCTATTTTCGCAATTAGATTGAAGATCAAGAACTTCAAACGGGTCAGAAGGCAAACCAAGGTCGGCGACTTCTTGCGCATATGCACGATTATCTGCAACAGCCACAGCAACAAGCCCTGCGATAAACAGGTGTGAAACCAATTGCCTTTTAAAACTGTGAATGTTTTTAAATATCGGCATAGACCTTCACTTCACTTTTTCCACCAGGGTGGGTTACGGCGCCATTAACAGCAGAACCCACTGTTTGAGCATATTTCCAAAGAACACCTGAGCCGAATTCAGTTACTCGAGGTGCCCAGTTTTTCTTACGTTCTTCTAATTCTACATCAGAAAGTTGAACATTTAGTGTCCCTTTGATGGCATCAATTTCAATAATGTCACCATCCTTTAACAATCCAATAGGTCCACCCACCTGTGCTTCAGGACCAACATGACCAATACAAAAGCCGCGTGTTGCACCTGAGAAGCGGCCATCTGTGATGAGCGCGACTTTTTCGCCCATGCCTTGACCATAAAGTGCTGCCGTTGTTGAGAGCATCTCACGCATACCCGGCCCCCCTTTGGGGCCTTCATAACGGATCACGAAAACATCGCCTTCTTTATATTGCTCTTTTGTGACGGCTTCAAAGGCAGCTTCTTCATTTTCAAAACAACGTGCAGGCCCCGTAAATGTGAGATCAGTCATGCCAGCGACCTTCACAATCGCCCCTTCAGGTGCCAGATTACCTTTTAAGCCGACAACGCCGCCGGTTTCTGTAATCGGCGTTTTGGCAGAATAAACAACATCCTGCTCATCATTCCATTTCACGGATTCCATGTTCTCAGCAATCGTGCGTCCTGTCACGGTCATACAATCACCGTGCATATATCCAGAATCCAAAAGCGTCTTCATCAATAACGGAATACCGCCCACTTCAAACATGTCCTTCGCGACATATTTCCCACCCGGCTTCAAATCAGCAATATAAGGCGTGCGCTTAAATACTTCGGCCACATCGAAAAGATCAAAATCGATACCGATTTCATTGGCAATCGCAGGCAAATGAAGCGCCGCATTCGTGGAGCCACCGGAAGCTGCGACAACGGTCGCTGCATTTTCTAGTGCTTCACGGGTCACAATATCCCGGGGGCGAATATTAAGCTTGATGAGTTCCATCACCTTCTCGCCGGCTGCGACACAGAATTGATCACGGAATTCATATGGGGCTGGCGCACCAGCTGAATAAGGCAGCGCTAGACCAATAGCCTCAGATACAGTTGCCATGGTGTTAGCAGTAAATTGCGCTCCACAAGCACCAGCAGATGGACAAGCAACCTGCTCCAGTTCTGTCAAATCTGCCTCAGACATTTTGCCGACCGAATGCATGCCCACAGCTTCAAAAACATCTTGAACTGTTACTTCTTTGCCTTTGAATGTACCAGGCAGGATTGAACCGCCATAGATGAAGACAGAAGGAACATTAAGGCGCACCATTGCCATCATCATGCCGGGCAGCGACTTATCACAGCCAGCCAGCCCAACAAGCGCATCATAACAATGACCGCGCATAGCGAGCTCTACAGAGTCAGTAATAACATCACGCGACACTAGTGACGACTTCATGCCTTCATGGCCCATTGCAATGCCGTCTGTCACGGTAATGGTCGTAAACTCACGCGGAGAACCCTTGGCGCTTGCAACACCGTGCTTCACAGCCTTGGCTTGACGTTGCAAAGCAATATTACAAGGTGCTGACTCATTCCAGCATGTTGCTACGCCAACGAATGGTTGTTTAATCTGCTCGCCTGTCATGCCCATTGCATAATAAAAAGAGCGATGCGGCGCGCGCTGCGGACCAACACTGACGTGACGGCTTGGTAGTTTGTCTTTATCGATGATCGTTGTCGTCATTAAATTATTATCTCCACGGGCAACGCTAAAACTTGCACCCATTAGTATAGAAATTTTTTTCCGTGCAGAATGTGCCCAAAACGAGGCAAGATTTCACCTGAAATCGTCTCAACGTGCAGAATGAATCACACCTGTTGCAGATGGGTCACATTTTTTGATAAAAATGAGCGTTTAAATGGAGAAATCTGGTTTAACGATTAACCAAGACGCTTCATACCTTCATCGATTTTTACAAGCTTCTCACGCAAATCAATCAAACGCTGGCGCTGTTCAGCAACAACGGCTTCGGGCGCTTTTGATACAAAGGCTTCATTGGCGAGTTTTTTCTCTATCTTGCCAATTTCATCAGAACATTTATCTGCATCTTTTTGCAGGCGAGCGCGCTCGGCATCAAAGTCGATCACGCCTTCAAGCGGCAGGCAGGCCGTAATCTTGCCAACAACGATCTGCGCTGATGATTTTGGTGCCTGATCGGCCACAGACATTGCCTCAACACGGGCAAGCCGCTTGAGCGCTGCGGCATTACGCTGCATGCGTTCGCCGTCTTCGTCACTGGCATTGACCAAAATAAGGTCGGTTTTCGCGCCAGCTGGAACATTGGTCTCTGCGCGTGCAGAACGGATCGCCTGCACAAGTTCAATCAACCAATTGATATCGTCAGCGGCGGCCGCATCTTGAACACCCACATCTGGCCAGCTTGAATGCATCAAGAAGCCATCACGTGCTGGCCCCACCTCGCCTGTGCGCTCCCATAGTTCTTCGGTGATGAACGGCATGAAGGGATGCAAAAGCACTAGGATTTTATCGAGCACATAGGCTGTTGTGGCGCGTGTTTCAGTTTTCGCGGCCTCATCATCACCGTTGAAAACAGGTTTCGCCAATTCCAAATGCCAGTCACAAAATGTATTCCAAACGAAACGATAGGCAGAGGCCGCCGCTTCATTGAAACGATAGGCTTCCAACTCTTTGGTAATGGCGCTTGTGCTGTTTGAAAGTTCAGTCAAAATCCAGCGGTTTAATTGCAGTTTCGTGTTCGCCGGATCAAATCCTTCCACACGCTTACATTCATTCATCTCGGCAAAACGCGCGGCATTCCAGAGTTTTGTCGTGAAATTACGATAGCCCGCAACGCGGTCGGTTGAGAGCTTAATGTCCCGCCCCTGCGCCGCCATAGCAGCCAGCGTGAAGCGCAGAGCATCGGCGGAATATTCTTCAATCAATTCCAATGGATCAATAACATTGCCCTTGGATTTAGACATCTTCGCACCTTTTTCATCGCGAACGAGGGCATGAATATAAATCGTGTGAAATGGTTCTTCCTTCATGAAATGAAGGCCCATCATCATCATTCTGGCAACCCAGAAGAAGATAATGTCAAAACCCGTTACCAGCACATCAGTCTGATAATATTTATCAAGCTCCGGTGTCTTTTCGGGCCAGCCAAGCGTGGAAAATGGCCATAGACCTGAGGAGAACCATGTGTCGAGCACGTCGGGATCACGCGACAAAATGACATGATTAATAATTAATTTTCCACTGTGAGGATCTTCTTCTCCAAGAGCACTTACACTAAGATATTCGTTGTCCTGATCCACTTCGATTGTTACTGTGTCCCCGTAGTACAACCGGGCTTCATCCAATGCAGCTTCTTCTGATTTTGCCACAAACATTTTGTAAGGAGCTTTAGGATTTTCACGACCGCTACTGTCTACATTGGGGCCATACCAAACAGGAATACGGTGCCCCCACCAAAGCTGGCGCGAAATACACCATGGTTCGATATTCTCTAGCCATTGAAAATAGGTTTTATCCCATGTTTCGGGCACAAATTTCGTGCGGCCTTCCTTGACCGATGCGATGGCGGGCTGGGCTAAGGTTTTAGCATCCACGTACCACTGGTTGGTCAAAAATGGTTCAATCACCACCTTGGAGCGATCGCCAAAGGGCTGCATGACCTTTTTGTCTTCAACCATAATCAAGAGGCCTGCCGCATCGATATCGGCAACCACGGCTTTTCGTGCTTCTTCGCGGGTCATACCACGGTATTTTTTAGGCACGAGATTATTATCGCGGTTATCTGCACGCATATTCGCTTTGCTATCCATTAGCGAATAAAGCGGAATTTCATTACGCCGCGCGACCTGATAGTCGTTGAAGTCATGCGCGCCGGTAATTTTCACCGCACCGGAACCAAAATCCGGGTCTGGATACTCATCAGTGATAATAGGGATTGTGCGCTCGCAAAGCGGCAAATGCACTTGCTTTCCAACAATCGGTGTATAGCGCTCATCTGATGGATGAACCGCAACCGCGCCATCACCCAACATAGTCTCAGGGCGTGTTGTCGCAATCGAGATATAATCGCGGGTCTCGCGAAGGGTAACAGTGCCCTCCTCGTCCTTCTCGATATATTCGTAGGTCTCGCCATTTGCTAGCGGATATTTGAAGTGCCAGAAATGACCATCAACCTCGATGTTTTCAACTTCAAGATCTGAAATAGCCGTTTCAAACTTCGGATCCCAATTGACCAGACGTTTGTCCTTATAAATCAAACCATCATTATAAAGCGTCACAAAGACTTCCAAAACAGCGGCTGACAAGCCTTCGTCCATTGTGAAGCGTTCACGCGACCAATCGCATGACGCGCCAAGGCGTTTTAACTGACCAATAATCGTGCCGCCGGATTCTTCTTTCCATTGCCATACGCGCTCAAGGAACTTGTCACGGCCCATGTCGCGGCGGCTTGGTTCTTGGTTTTCAGCCAATTGCCGCTCAACCACCATTTGCGTTGCAATGCCCGCGTGGTCTGTGCCCGCTTGCCATAAAACATCACGCCCGCGCATGCGTTCAAAACGCACCAGCATGTCTTGCAGCGTGTTGTTCAGCGCATGGCCCATATGAAGCGAGCCAGTGACATTGGGGGGTGGTATGACAATGCAATAAGGATCAGCACCGTCAGCTGCCTTAACACCAGCCTTAAAAGCCTCTGCTTTTTCCCAATTTTCATAGATGCGAGGTTCAACGCTTAAGGCGTCATATGTCTTGTCGAGCATTTATGGGTTCCAAATCAAGCCAGATAAAGATTGAACCCGTGTAAAGAGGAAGGCGCGTCTCATGTCAACTGTCACCATCCACCTTTTGAAAATCAATCTATTGATTTCGCATCCGTTCGATTTCAGCTTGAACGAGACGCTCTACTGTTTCTGGCAAATTCTCATCAAGCCATTGCTTAAGCATAGGCCTCATCATCGACTTCATAAGGTCTTCGACCGTATTGGCAGAAGACAAAGTCATATTAGAGTTCAAAGCACCTAAAGATGCCATAACTGCGCCAGCGGCGTCGTTTGACAAAAGAGATGCGTCAGCTTCCAATGCGGGTGATGGAGCTGTTGGCGCTGGCGCAACTGCCGCTGCGATCGGCGCTTCTGGCACATCGTCATCTTCCATGTCGAAGGAAATATCATCATCGGCGCTTATCGCCTCTAATGTTTGATCTGCCGACAACGCAAGCACATCTTCGTCTGCGTCTGCGTCGTCATCTACATCAGGCGCATCAAACATGGCGTCAACATCATCAGTCGACATCTCTTCATCAGCACCAGTGTCAATATTATCGAACGCCGCATCAATTGCTGCTTGATCATTTTCTTCTTCTGGCGCGCCTGACGGTGCATCAAATAATGCATCTACATCGTCTGTAGACATTTCTTCACCGGCATCACCACCAGCGTCGACAGTGTCAAAAACATCATCAATAGCAGCCTGATCTTTCACTTCCTCAGCCTCCGCCTCTGGAGCATCCTCGTCAGCAATAATCTGTCTAATAGAGGAAAGAATTTCCTCCATTGACGGTTCTGAAGCTGCCTTAGCAGACGCCATCTCTCTCTCCAACTAATACTATTGCGAGTATATTTTTATACTGATTCGCACACATCCACTCTAACTTATTTGCAGTTTAGCATGAATCAGAACAGTGCTAACAATGGCTTATCCGCAGATAAATCAACTTTGTGGTTAAATTAGCTCTAATTACCGGAGGTCGTGCGCAGACCAAACCATTTATCGCGCACTTTTTTGTAGTGGATCTCAGTTGAGACAACATTAGTTCCCTTAGCGATATCGATACGATCTCCTGTCAGATCCCCAATAGAAGACAGAAGGCTGTAAGAGGCGACGATTGTATCTCTTCTTGCGTTTGCAAGTGCCACTTGCGCGGTGATCAAGTTAGATTGAGCATTCAAAACATCAAGTGTTGTTGCTTCTCCAACTTTTCGTTCTTCGACAAGTCCATTCAGCGCAATTTGGGATGCACTAACATTTGTCTTGGCAGAACGTGTTTGCGACCGTGCGGATTGAAGCTGTGCATATGATGCATGGACAGCTTGGTCTATTTGCCTGTGAGCTTCATCAACTTGAATTCGAAGTTGGCTAACTGTTTCTTTTGCTTGACGAATATTTGAAAATCTCGCACCACCTTGATAAATTGGGATGCTCACATTGGCCGTGACCGTACTTGTGTTGCTATCGCTAACAGTCGTGCCACGCTGTAAGGCATGCTGATAATTTGCATCTAGTGTAACAGAAGGCAGGAGTGTGCCCTCAGATACTTTAACATTAAACTGACCCGCATCTACATTGTATTGCGCAGCCTTAATGAGGGGATGATTTTTTCTTGCAATAGATAATGCTGCCTTAAGAGATTTAGGTAAGAAACGGGTTGCCTCTGTCGGTGAAGATAGTTTGCCTGGCCTCTTTCCAATAATTTGGTCATATGTTGCTTCGCTGCTACGCAATGTCGATTTTGCCGCTGCTAGGTCTGACAGAGAATCTGCGAGGTTTGCCTGCGCCAAAGCAACATCAGTGCGCGTTCCCTCACCCACTTCAGCAAGAGCCTCTGAAGCACGCAATTGCTCACGAGAAAATTGCGTATTACGCACTTGCAGATTCAAAACTTTACGGTCGCGCAAAACATCAACATAAGCTGTAACAGCTGATTGCAAGGTATTTTGTTCTGTATTACGGAGATTCTCAAATCCTGCTTTGACACCAGCTTGGGCAGATTTCACATTATTGGTTATCTGAAACCCATTGAATAGGTTTTGAGTAATAGTCACAGCTGAATTGCTCGTTATTACATCATCACTGAAATCACCCTCGCCAAAACCACCAGTCAGTGAACTTGACGAACTTTGGCCACCAAGTGACGTGGTTGCATTTATTGTTGGACGGCGACCGGCTAGCGCTTGTGAAACATTTTCATTTTGCGCACGTTGAGCCGCACGCGCAGCATTTAGGGTTGGGTTATTTGAATAAGCAGACGTTAGCGCACTATGCAAGCTCTCAGCCGATACATCGAAAGGAGTAAAGCTAACTATGGCTAACAAAATAGCTATAAACAAATACTGTTTTGAACCCATTTTTAATAGAACTCCGCTCCTCATTCAAGTGATCTCCTGAATGAACAATCAGCAAACATCGGCCTCCCGATTGGAGACTTAATGAAATCTTCGATTTACAGATACGCAATACAAAAAAATATGGTTGATAGAATCAAACCATTTCAAGATTTATCAATGAATAAAGGATTCGCTGAATTCGACAACTCAAAATATGAATTTTTTATTAATATTAAATGCCGCTAGGCGCGGGACGGAGACATTACCGCTTTTTATTAGCGATATATCGCTCCCTTGTTTTAAATAAAGACAGACTTCAGATGAAAGCCCTTCACCCATAACCGTCACCAAACGGCCGCCATCGCGCAATTGCCCAAACAGTGATTCTGGTTGCGCAATAATCGCGCCTTCAATGAAAATCACATCAAATGGCGCTTCGCTCGGGCACCCTTTTTCCAGATCACCACGAATAATGGCAAGATTATCAATACCCAATTCATTTGCGGTGTCGCTTGCATGATCCACAAGACTTTGATTTTCGTCAATTGCAACAACACTGTCAGCTAGTTTTGCAATAATCGCAGCACCATAACCACAACCGCAGGCAACGCACAAAACAAGATCACTTGGTTTAATAGCTGCGGCTTTGACCAATTTAGCAAATGGTGTTGCCTGCATTAAAAAACGTTCTTCACTGGGTGAATCACCGGCTGAGATCATGAGATCCTTATCAATATAGGCTATCTCTTTTTTGTTTTGCGGAACAAATGCCTCTCGTGGCACCGCACTGAAAGCATCAATAATATCAAGATCCGTGATATCATTAGGTCTAATTTGGCAATCAACCATTTGACGTCGCGCTTGTTGGAAATCAATCATAATTGCAATCCTCGTTGCACTTTACCGCTTAAATTACTGAGCTCATATTGTGACGCATGCTTATCGTAAAAACAAGCATTATAAGACCAAATTAAAGTGCGATTGGAGGCCTCACCCGGACTCGAACCGGGGTAGACGGATTTGCAATCCGCTGCGTAACCACTCCGCCATGAGGCCCTCTTATTGGCAATCGCACGCGCTAGGTACGTCAAAGCGAATGGTGGCGCAAGTGTTGGATTGAAAATTTCGCTATCATCCCTAATGATGAACGCCCATTCTCAAAAAATATATCTCGCTGTCTCAAGAAGTGCTACATTTTCATTCCTTTGCAACAAAGTCTTTGATTTACGGAATAAGTGCTAATAAGCTTGTTCTATAGTAAAGTGTCCGCTGGGAGAGAGCGGTTCAGGAGGTTTGATTTGGCTACAATAATTTCACCCGAGAAACGCCCACGCCATGAAGGCCCTACCCCAGAACCAATGACTATTCCATTGCGTTCAACCAATCCTGACACGCCTGAACTGATAGACCCGTATCAGCGCGCAATCACTTATTTGCGGGTGTCGGTCACAGATCGCTGCGATTTTAGATGTACTTATTGTATGTCAGAGGACATGACCTTCCTGCCCAAACGTGAAGTTTTGAGTCTGGAAGAGATCGATCGTTTGTGCACAGCTTTCATTGATAAAGGCGTTAAAAAACTGCGTTTAACCGGTGGCGAACCACTTGTTCGCAAGGGAATCATGACGTTAATACGCACTTTGTCTCGGCATTTGGACAGTGGTGACTTGGAAGAGTTAACATTGACAACCAACGGTTCACAATTGCCAAAACATGCAGACGAAATGGCAGATCTAGGGATTAGGCGCGTCAATGTGTCTCTCGATACCCTCGATGCAGAGAAATTCAAACGCATCACACGACGTGGTGACTTAAATCAGGTACTCGACGGCATTAAGGCTGCAACAAAAGCTGGAATCGCTGTCAAAATCAACGCCGTTGCCCTCAAAGGCGATAATGAACATGAAATCGTAGAGATGATGCGCTGGGCACATGGTGAAGGCCATGATCTGACATTGATTGAAACAATGCCTCTTGGAGAAATTGATGAAGACCGCACAGAGCAATATTTGCCTTTATCGACTATACGCGCCCGTTTATCTGAACAGTTCACGCTGAAAGATATTCCTTATAAAACCGGTGGTCCTGCCCGCTATGTGGAAATTGAAGAAACTGGCGGAAGGCTTGGATTTATCACGCCGATGACCCATAATTTCTGCGAAAGCTGTAATCGCGTTCGCATTACCTGCACTGGCACACTTTATATGTGTCTGGGTCAAGAAGATGCTGCCGATTTACGCGCACCTATGCGTCATAACGATGATAATGCTGCACTTTATAAAGCGATCGATGATGCCATTACTTTAAAGCCGAAAGGCCATGATTTTATTATTGACCGTCGGAACACCAAACCATCCGTTGGTCGGCATATGAGCACAACCGGCGGTTAATTTGGATCAAGACCAATCCGTGCCCTTTGAAAGCCCACGACAAAAGCGCGTGCCTTCAGTTTTTATTCTCGTAGCTATTTCTATGGTAGCACCCGCGGGCATCAATATAATTGCACCTTCGCTATCGGCCTTTGTTGATGTGTTCGATACCGACTATGGAAGAGTACAACTCGCCCTTTCTCTCTTTTTGGTCGCGATTGCTTTTTCACAGCTTGTGCTCGGCCCCCTATCAGACTTTTTCGGTAGAAGACCAATTATTTTGATTGGCATGCTTATTTCTATGGTCGGCAGCGTTATTTGTATTTTTTCACCCACGATTGAAATATTTATTACAGGTCGAATTTTGCAGGGTATGGGCGCTTGCACGGGCATTGCTTTGGCTCGAACCATCATTCGCGATCTATATACGCGAGATAAAGCCGCCAGCATGATTGGCTATGTCACTATGGCAATGACGGTTTCACCGATGGCGGTTCCTTATATTGGAGGCCTACTACAGGAAAATGTCGCATGGTGGGGCAGTTCGCTGTTTATGCTGGCGTTGGCGGGCGCAGTCTTCGTGGGTGCTTTCATCAATTTGCACGAGACCAATCCTTATCTTGGCAAGAAAACAAGCATCCGCCAGCTCTCAGGAAATTATAATTCTTTATTACGTGAAAAACGCTTCATTGCTTTTGCTATTACCTGTGGGTTTTCATCAGCTGCCTATTTTGCCTTTATGGGAGGCGCGCCACTTTTATCGGACAAAATTTTAGGCCTTACACCAACGGGTTACGGGCTTTACTTCATCATGATCGCAGCTGGTTATGGTTTTGGAAATTTCCTGTCTGGCAGGTTTGCACAAAGACAAGGCATTGTGCGTATGATCATGACCGGATGTTTTATCAATATATGTGGCATCTTGCTTGTGGCAGCGCTTTTCAGTGCGGGCTATGTTCATCCAGCAAGCCTCTTTGTCCCTTGCTTTATTTCATCCATTGCAAATGGCCTCACGCTCCCCTCCACCATTGCAGGCGCTGTCAGCATCAAACCCGAAATCGCCGGAACCGCAAGTGGTGCCATCGGCTTCACACAAATCGGCTTTGGCGCTATTGCCGCAACCTTGACCGCCGAGTGGCTTAATATTCACCTCAGCATCTGGCCCATGGTTATTGTTATGATTGGCTCTGGTGTTTTGGCTCTTTTATGTGGGCTTTGGGTTAAAAAGCTTGAGCGGATAGAAAATCATACCGTCGCACCGATTGCGCCAGCAGCGAAACCGTGATTATTCTCAAACCATGAGTGATTTCATCATAAAACCCGACCCCGATGCACCCGGTCTGTCCACCGCTGTCACTGGCATCGACCATACTGGTGCAAGCGTTACGACCAAGGTGGTGACCGAGCGCCCATTGACGCTTTACCTGAACACGCAGGAAGTGGTCACCATGATGACCATTGGCGATCATCCTGATTTTCTGGCCATTGGGTTTTTATTGAACCAAAACATGTTGAAACCTGATGACATCATCACCGGTGTTGATTTTGATGATGATCTGGGCGTCGTTGTGGTGCGTACAGAACGCGAAACCAATTACGAAGACAAAATGAAGAAAAAAGTGCGCACATCAGGCTGTGCACAAGGCACGACCTTTGGCGATTTAATGGAAAGCCTTGAAGGTTTTTCCTTCCCCAAGGGCGCAACTCTTCGCACCAGCTGGCTAGCCTCACTCACAAAAGCCATCAACACCGCGCCATCACTCTATTTAAGCGCGGGTGCTATTCATGGCTGTGTTTTGTGTGAACAAGACCGCGCGCTCGTATATATGGAAGATGTGGGACGGCACAACGCAGTTGATAAAATCGCGGGCTATATGCATCAAAATCAAGTCGATCCAGCGAGCAAAATGTTCTACACAACAGGCCGCCTGACCTCTGAGATGGTTATAAAAACCGTCAAAATGGGCATCCCCATTCTCGTCTCTCGCTCGGGCTTCACGGCTTGGGGTGTCGAGCTTGCCAAACAGGCAGGTTTAACGTTAATTGGCCGCGCGCGCGGTGCCCGCTTTGTGGCCTTGGCCGGTCAAGAGCGCATCATCTTTGACGCTGACATGTCGACAGCAGACGATGAAGACCAGAAACACCGCCGCAAAGGCGCAAAAAATGAGGCGGCTGAGTGAGTGTTTTAGGGGTTTTACTAGCGGGCGGCTTGTCCAGACGCATGGGTGGTGGCGACAAAGGTTTGATCCCTCTTGGCGGCAAACCAGTCATGGCTCATGCTTTTGATCGGTTGAAAGCACAAACGGGCGATGTGATTATCAATGCCAATGGCGACCCAAACCGCTTTGCAGGCTTTGCCGCACCAATCGTTCCAGATACGATTGATGGTTTTGCGGGTCCGTTAGCAGGTGTTTTGGCGGGGCTGCGCTATGCACAAAAACTAGAACAAGTACCAAGCTTCATTGTGACAGCCGCCGCTGACACACCGTTTTTTCCTGACAATCTAGTGGCTGCCTTAAAATCAAAAGCGGATGATGAGCAAACGGTTGTGCTGGCCACATCCAATGATCGCCGTCATCCAACTTTTGGGCTGTGGCCTGTGATGCTTGCGGATGATTTGGATACATGGCTGCAAGATGAAAAAAACCGCAAGGTGCTTTTATGGGTAGAGCGCCACAACTGGGCAACTGCGGACTTTAAGTCTATTCATCTTGATGACCTAACCATCGATCCCTTTTTCAATATCAACACACCAGAAGATTTTGAAACCGCGCAAGAGCTTCTTAAAGGAACGACACAATGACGACCCAGCGCGTATTTGGCGTTACAGGCTGGAAGAATTCTGGCAAAACCACTCTTGTTTGCGAGCTTGTCAGCGAGATTACCGCGCGTGGCTATCGCGTTTCCACTGTCAAGCATGCCCATAAAACTTTTGAGATGGATCATGAGGGACGTGACAGCTATCGCCACCGTGAAAGCGGCGCGACAGAGGTCGCAATTAGCTCGCAGAACCGCTGGGCAATTGTCCATGAATTACGCGGCGATGAAGAACCAGCCTTGGATGAAATGCTCAAAAGGCTAAGCCCAGTCGATCTCGTGATCATAGAAGGCTATAAACGCGAGCCACACCCGAAAATTGAATGTCGGCGTGTAGAGGCCCGCTCCCGTGAAGAAATAGCCCCCGACGACCTCTCGATTGTTGCTATTGCGCATGACCATGAAGTGACAACCAGCCTGCCTGATTTTGATATCAATGACATAACAACTATGGCTGATTTTATCCTCGGTCATGTTGGGCTACCGAATAAAAAACCGGCGGAACAATCATGAGTAGGCCCGAATTAAACGACTGCTTTTTACACGACAAAGACCGCCTTAAGCATTCTGAAGCACTGGCTATTTTAAAAAAACAAGTTCAGCCCCTTGGCAAAACCGAAGACATACCGCTTACACAGGCGCTCGGACGCATTATCGCCGAAGAAGTCACCGCTCCCCTCAATGTTCCCTTAAGCGACAATGCAGCTGTTGATGGATATGTCTTTGCCCATTCAGCTTATGAAACCTCAGGTGGTTGGTTTCCCATTGTAACGCGCATTGCGGCGGGTGACACCAATCCCGTGGCCCTGCCATCAGAAGGTGCTGGTCGCATTTTCACAGGCGCTTCTATGCCTGCAGGCGCTGATACGGTTGCCATGCAAGAGGATTGTGAGACCCACGAACAAGACGGCACCAAATTTGTTGCCATTCCACCCGGCCTCAAACAGGGCGCCAATTGCAGGCGTGCTGGCGAAGACGTCAAACAAGGCGCCGTTCTTTTTTCGTCTGGTCACCTCTTGACGCCACAGGATATCGCAGGCCTTGCTTCTCTTGGGCGTGCTAGCGTTAGCGTGTTCAAGACAGTAAAGGTTGCCATTATATCGACGGGTGATGAACTCATTATGCCGGGCAATGATATCAAACCCGGTCAGGTTTATAATTCAAATGGTCCTCTGCTCGAAAGCCTGCTCGCACCCCTACCCGTAAGTGTCAACAATGTAGGAATTTTGCCGGATAATCTTGAGACAATCCAAGCAAAACTCAATGAGCTGGCCCAAACACATGATGTGATTTTAACCACGGGTGGTGCCAGTCGCGGCGAGGAAGATCACGTGCTCACCGCTCTTGATGCGGTTGGCCGCCGCCATATGTGGCAACTGGCCATCAAGCCCGGACGCCCCATGACCTTTGGTCATATTGGCGAGGCTGCTTTCATCGGCCTGCCCGGCAATCCTGTCGCTGCTTTTGTTTGTTTCTTGCTCTATTCGCGGCAGATTATTCTGGCGCTTGGTGGCGCTGAATGGCAAGAGCCAGTGCGCTACCCTCTGCCTGCCGCCTTTTCTATTAATAAGAAAAAACCAGACCGACGTGAGTTTTTACGCGGTATCTTGCACCATGATGGCGGCCAATTGCGGGTCGATAAATTCAAACGCGATGGCTCAGGCCTTATTTCAGGTTTGCGCGAGGCTGATGGATTGATCGAGATTAATGAGGAAACAACCAGTTTGGAAGAAGGTGACAGCGTCTCTTTTATTCCGTTCAGCGCATTTGGCATTTAGCCGCTGCACTCCAAAGAGTTCGTTTGCATTCAATGATCATTCGCCACCTATTGTTAAATAGTAATACAAGAAGTGCCTACAATTTCCGCTCTGAGCCCATTTTTCCAACTAAGTGGATGTCGTGGAATGCTATGGTCAAGATTGAACTTGTCTTCATGTATGTTCTACGCTTCGCAGACATTCGCAATGGTTTGATCAATCTTTTTTTGCGAATTTTCTATAGTGTTCCATAAGCTCATTTTCACCGTGTTGGAAATCTGAAAAATCTACAAATGGGATTGAATGTTTCTTGCATTCATTCTGATACCATTTGCTTCCATCTATATGCGTCTTAAGCCAGGAGATTGCATAGTCAGGATCTTTCCAGGTCAACCAATGCTTTTTTTTAATATCCTTCTGCAAATTAATTTCATCAAGACGTTTTTTTGGATCGGCATTTGGATAGCCGCAGAATACAGGATATAAGTGACCAGCACTAAATTTTAAGGTATCGTAGGGATTAAGATACGCTCCTTCCACGATGCATTGCGCCTTAGACTCGATCAAATGTCCTAACAGTATGATTGAAAGTTCTTTGGTTAGGTCGTCTTTGGTGTTATCGGTCAGGTCTTCTTTTGCGATCTGATTGTAATAATCATCGAGACCGACAATCGTTAGATCTGCGTCTTGAGCAATCTTTGAACCAGTGAATGATTTACCTGAGGCGCTCGCTCCACCTACAAAAAATATTGGAATATTCATTGCGGGAAGGTATCATGACTCTTTGTAGATGCACAACAATTGTTTGGGGAGGTGTTGAACACGGCGGATGGGAAATTGTAGTTTCTAGAACAGTCCACTGCTAGCGCGACGTGTCGATTTTAGCTCTGTCGTAACCGAGACAACAATTTAAATTGAAAAAGGTAGTTTGTCCGCATACCCACCTTCTAATAACCCATACAAATAGACCTAAAATCATATTGTATGCAATTTGCTGTGTTTAGAGACAATTTTCACTACACCTGCACGATGCCATTATGTATTTCCTAGAGTTAATAGGCCTCGTTATTTTAGGTCAAAGCATAAAAATGAGGGTGACAGCGTCTCTTTCATTCCGTTCAGCGCATTTGACATTTAGCCGCTGCACTACAAAGGAGCATTCAATATCAATGATAAATTAACGGATGTTGCATCACAATAGTTTATCTTAATAGGTATCGCTGGAAGGTAAAAATGAAAATTATAACTCACTACTTTCTTACTTTTACAATCATATTTTTCACAACATATTCTTCATCTGCCTCGGAGAATATTGATGGTATTTATAAGGGGCAAATATGGTCTAATGGAAATTACCCTGGCAAGACTGTTTTTTCCGTTTCTTTAGATGGGAAAATAAGTGGCCACTATGAATTTAAAGGCGTGAATGAAATAGAAACTGGGAAATTGGATAGCTGCAATCTAGTCAAACAAACCCTTTCGTGTATTTGGACAGATCTATATGGCTCTGGAGATTTTCGCGTAAAATTTTCACAAGATTTTAGAACCTTCAGTGGAAAATGGTTTGATGAGGTTGGTGATTTTAAAAAATATGGTGAGAGAGTTGGTCATCATTGGAATGGTAAAAAACTTTAAGGAAATTTGAATGTCTGCTCTTAAGTACGGGATGGGCATTGAGTAACTATTCCAGTACGATCACTTCGTCCGCATACCTGCCATCTAATACCCCATACAAATAGACCTAAAATGCATATTGTATGCAATTTGCTGTGTTTAGAGACAATTTTCACTATACCTGCACGATGCAATTATGTATTTCCTAGAGATAACGGGCCTTGTTATTTTAGGCCAACCCATAAAAATGAGGAGAATTTTTAATGGCAAAAGTGGCATTTATCGGCCTTGGTGTAATGGGCTACCCAATGGCAGGACATATAGCGACAAAGAGCGATCATGACGTGACCGTCTATAACCGCACAACAACCAAAGCGGAAAAATGGGCGTCTGAATTTGGTGGCAAGGCTGCGGCAACACCGCGCGAGGCGGCTGATGGTGCTGATTTCGTCTTTTGTTGTGTTGGCAATGACGATGACTTGCGCTCTGTCACAACTGGACCTGACGGTTGTGTTCAATCGCTCAAATCGGGCGCGATCTTAATCGACAACACTACTGCTTCTGCAGGTGCAGCGCGCGAATTATCTGATGCGTGCAAAGCCGCTGGTGCAGGTTTTGTTGATGGCCCAGTCTCTGGTGGGCAAGCTGGCGCCGAAAATGGTGCGTTGACCGTGATGTGCGGTGGCTCACAAGAAGATTATGACAAAGCTGAGCCAGTGATCATGAATTTTGCCCGTGCCGCCCGCCTGATGGGGCCTGCTGGTTCTGGTCAGCTCACTAAAATGGTCAACCAAATTTGTATTGCTGGTCTTGTACAAGGCCTGTCGGAAGGCATGGCTTTTGCACAAAAAGCTGGACTGAATACGGATGCCGTCTTTGATGTTATTTCAAAGGGTGCTGCTGGTTCATGGCAGATGGACAATCGCTACAAAACCATGGCTGAAGACAAATTCGACTTTGGGTTTGCCGTTGATTGGATGCGTAAAGATTTGGGTATTTGTCTAGAAGAAGCCAATAGCAATGGCGCACATTTACCTGTTACGGCTCTCGTTGATCAGTTTTATAGCCAAATTCAAAAACGCGGCGGCAATCGCCATGACACGTCAAGTTTGATCACGCTTTTACGTGACTAATAGTATCGGTGCCTGTGCTAGCCCCTTGGTAGCACAGGCACCTTGATATACTTATTCAGTTGATGACTTATCCGATTTTGCAAGCGGAATATAGTTCAACGGCAACTCTGTCGTGTATTTTATCTGCTCCATAGCAAATGTCGTTGAAACGTCCGATATTTTAATTTTTTCAATCAGCTTTTGATAAAAAGCGTCATAGGCAGCAATATCTGGCACCACGACACGTAGCAGATAGTCAACCTGCCCTGCCATGCGGTAAAATTCGACCACTTCAGGAAATTCACGAATAAGCTCCGCAAACCTCTTCAACCATTCGTCAGAATGATCACTCGTCACAATCGAAACAAAGGCTGTCACCGACGCATTTACACTTGAGGCATCAAGCACAGCGACGCGTCGCAAAATGACGCCATCTTCTTCCATTTTCTGTATACGCCGCCAGCACGGTGTCGTTGACAAGCCAACGCGCTTACCAATCTCGGCCACTGAAACAGTGGCATCAGATTGAATAATTGATAGTATTTTTCGATCAAGGCGATCCAGCATAAACGAAACTCCATTCCTATTTACGCTACATATAAGACTATTTCTTCCAAAATATAAGATAAAAATTACATTTAATGGAATTTATTTTCGATTCAGGCTTAATTTATTAATCGAGCAACTTCGCCACGCAACACAGGCAGTAGTTCATCCGAAAACCATGGATTTTTTCTAATCCAACCATTATTGCGCCAAGAAGGATGAGGCAGAGGCAAAACGCGCGGCACGTCTTGTTTTTTCCAAATGTTTTTCCAGTTAGCAACTGTCGCGGTCAGCGTTTTTTCACGTTGATCACCCAGATGATAGGCTTGTGCATATTGGCCAATGAGGAGGATCAATTCAATTTGAGGCATGGCAGCAAAAATGCGCTCATGCCAATGGCTGCGACATTCAACTCGTGGAGGTAGATCCCCACCTTTTTCATCATTTCCAGGAAAGCAAAACCCCATCGGTACAATGGATAATTTTCTTGTATCGTAAAATATATCCTCGCTAATGCCCATCCAGTCGCGAAGCCTATCACCTGATGGGTCTGTAAAAGGAATGCCGGATTGATGCACGCGATTTCCTGGCGCTTGCCCTGCTATACAAAGTCTTGCGGTTGTTGATAGCCGGATGACGGGTCGCGGGCTATGCGGCAGCGGATTGCCTTTAGGCGCATCAACGCATATCCGACAAGCGCCGATCTCAGTGACAAGCTTATCTATGCTTCCACGATAAGAAATTTTCCCTACTCCCTACCTTTTTTGACAGGACACCATCAAACCGCACATTTGTTATCGGCCTATTCAACACCAAACACAAAATCGCACGTTTATTAAATTTTAACCATATCTTTCAGCCAGATATTAAGCCTTATAAAACATATTACTACTGGTGAGGTGCAAGAAAGCACGATCAGGAATGTATATGCACGACGCGAAGACATCAAATAGTTCAATACGGGGAAATAGCGTAAAACGTCGTATTATGCCAATTACAAAATTAGGCAAAGCTATCAAACAAACGCGTGGGGCGCTGACTTCTGAAAGTGGTCATTCCATAGAGTTTGACAAAGCAATACTAACCATCCATGCAGAAAACTTTCTCCGCATATCACCGCTAATCGTAGCGATGATTATCTTTATGGGCTTAGCCAGTCTTGCCTGGCTGAATTATTTTGGTGTCATCGCATGGGTGGTCGTCAGCTTAAGCGCGCAGATGCTTATAATCCACGTCACCAAACGGTTTTTAAAGAAAGAATCTTTAAGTGATGAAAAAATCACCGCATGGAACCGTAGCTTAATTTGTTGCAGTCTTCTAAGTGGTATCATTTGGTCTACATTTCTCTTAATTCCAGTTACCACACCATCGCTAAGCCAGCCCGTCTTCATGTTTACAACGTTGCTGCTTGTTGCTGCAATTTATTGCTTCATCAGCGCCCATATATCTTTGGCGTTACTCTGCGATATTTTACCCATCACTATGGTTCTAACCTTAAGTTTCGGCCTTTCAGGCTATACAAGCATGATCATGATGGCTAGCCTGTTTATTATCGCGCAAATTCTCTTCATCTTAATGGCCCGTCATATCAAAGAGAACTTCATTCAAGTGTTCAATATACGTGATGAGAAAGACAATCTTATTGTCGATCTGGAAGAGGCAACATTGGTATCTAATGAATCTGCACGAAGAGCAGAAGAAGCAAATATTGCAAAATCACGCTTCCTAGCAACGATGAGCCATGAGTTGCGCACACCATTAAATGCTATTATCGGCTTTTCGGAAATCATGAAGAGCGAATTACTTGGTCCTCTTAAAAATGATTCATACAAAGAATATGTCGTCGATATTCATTCAAGTGGTGATCACCTTCTCAATTTGATCAATGAGATTCTTGATCTATCGCGCATTGAAGCAGAACGTTACGATTTAAATGAAGAAGCAGTTTGTCTTGTCGAAGTCGTCGAAGATTGCAAAACGCTTATAGAAATACGTGCCAAAAACAAGAAAATACAAATCAATTTCTTGTTTGAGAATAAAATGCCAAAAGTCTGGGCAGACCAACGCGCGATACGTCAGGTTGTTTTAAACCTTCTCTCTAACGCAGTGAAATTTACCCCACAAAACGGCACTATAACTATCTATGCTGGTTGGACATCAGGTGGGGGGCAATATGTATCAGTTGAGGATACTGGGCCAGGCATTCCTGAAGATGAAATTCCAACTGTTATGGAACAATTCGGCCAAGGCTCATCTGCTATTAAAAATGCAGAACAAGGAACAGGCCTTGGCCTGCCAATCTCTCAGGCTCTCATCAACATTCATGGTGGTACGTTTAATTTAAAATCAAAGCTGCGGGTGGGAACAACTGTTACAGTATCATTGCCAAGAATACGCGTTATGGAAGCATTGGCTCCCATTAAAAAGCCGGCACAAAGGCTGGAAAGCGACCAGCAGAATCATCGCCTATCAGCTTAAAGTGAGTTTGGAACCTTTGCCTGCTCAAATGTTGCCATATCACCATGCATTTTAGCTGCCGCTTTCACTATACCTGCAGCAAGCGCCGCACCGGTGCCTTCGCCTAATCTCATGTTAAAATCGAATAGAGGTTCTTTGCCCAGCCTCTTTAGGACTGCGTCATGAGCTGGCTCTGAAGATTTGTGAGCAAACAGGCAGTGGTCGATTGCATCCGCTCGCACCGAATGTAAAACAGCGGCTGCGGCGGTCGCGACAAAACCATCCACAATAACTGGAATTCTTTGGTGGCGTGCAGCAATAATCGCGCCGGCCATTGCCGCTATTTCACGCCCCCCAAGGCGGCGTAGAACCTCTATACCATCAATGCCTGAGCGTGATACAGGACCACCAGCGCGCTCAACTGCAACTTTTGTTACTTCACACTTAATCGCCAACATATCATCATTAATACCGGTTCCTGGCCCTACCCAATCGCTAGCCTCACCACCATAAAGCGCATGATATAAAATAGAGGCTACTGTTGTGTTGCCTATGCCCATTTCACCTATACACAAAAGGTCTGTGCCGCCGGCAATAGCTTCCATACCAAAGGCAATTGTCGCCGCACAGCCAGACGCATCAAAGCCATCTTCTTCGCTGATATCAGGCGTTGGCACTTCAAGCGCTAGATCAAAAATCTTCAAGCCAAGGTCATTGGAAAGACAGAGCTGGTTTATAGCAGCACCACCAGCTGCAAAGTTTTCAACCATCGCCTGTGTCACACTTTGCGGATAAGCAGAGACACCTTTATTCGCCACTCCGTGATTACCTGCAAAAATAACCACAAGCGGGCGTGTAATGACGGGTTTTGGGTCCCCTTGCCACGCCGCTAACCACTCAACGAGTTCTTCTAATTTGCCTAGCGACCCGACTGGTTTGGTAAGCTCTTTATCTCGATTTTTTACTGCAATTACAGCCTCTTGGTCTGCGTGGGGCATCATTTTGACAAGATTGCGAATGTCATCAAGCGGATCGTTATCGGCAGTCATTATAATTCAGTCTTCCCTTTAACATGCGCGCACTTTAATGTGGTTATGAGAACCAGATAAAAAGACGGAATCACAAACAAGATTTTGCAGTTGCCTTGTCTATCACCTGTCTATTGATTATTTCAAGTATCCAGAACATGACAACTACATACCTTTCCTCATCTTTTAAAATACATTTAGTAGTTTCCGTATGATATCAAATAATCTTCTATTCAAAGATCTCACGGTTTGCGTGCAGTTTTTATCACGCTTTCCAATACCTGAAATTTTGGCAAATCATGATAAGCCAGACTTCAAGAGGTCTTCGCGTATGTTTCCTGTCGCAGGCTTTTTGATCGCAATCCCTGCTATCAGCGCTATGGTTCTTTTGGGATTATTGAATGTACCGCCCATGGTAGTTGCTGCCGTGACTATTACCATACAACTCGCTGTGACAGGCGCTTTGCATGAAGATGGACTTGCTGATTGTGCTGATGGGTTCGGTGGTGGACGTACACTGGAAGACAAACTTACCATTATGAAAGATAGCCGCGTCGGCGCCTTTGGTGTTGCTGCATCCATCATGGCGCTGATTTTACGCTTTGCGCTTCTTACCGCTCTTATCGAAATATCACTTCTTGCTGGCATTTTGGCTTATCTGGCCAGCCAAATGCTTTCACGTGCTGTTCAAGTCTATTTCTGGCAAAGCCTACCACTCGCGCGACAAGATGGACTGGCAGCGTCCTTTGGTCAGCCTGATGAGCGAGCCATGACATGGGCTTTGGCAACAGGCATCATCAGCACCCTCACCCTCACATTCTTTGCTTTCCCAGCACTTAGTGTTTTTATCGGCATGGTTATAGTGATCATTGCACTGATTGCTTTTCGCACTCTTTGCATCAAACAAATCAATGGACAAACGGGCGACACCATTGGAGCGATACAGGTCATCACAGAGATTGCTTTTTTAATCGGGCTAACTACATTCAACACATGAACAACATCGACACAGCATCAACCATGGAAAACCCAGCCGACCCATGCATCAACCTTTGCGTTAAAGATACCGATGAAGATGTGTGTCTTGGTTGTGGGCGCACACAGAGCGAAATCGATCGATGGGCGACGTTATCCAACTCAATGAAAAAAAATATTATTGATCAAAGTGATAAGCGTCTCGATGCTTTGACTAAAAAGCGGCGTGAGAAACGCAACGCCCGCCACCGTGCGAAGGCCACTTTAAAAAATGCGTAGTAGCCACCTTCTTTTGCTGTTGCTGGGGCTTTTGGCACTCACCCTCGTCATTTTGCTTGTGTTGCCCGAAGGAAGCACTGTTTTGGGCCTTGAAGACGAACAATTTGCCAATATTTCTTATCTCACCATTATTGGTCTCTTGATCGCCTCTGGCTTCACTCTGCGCGGCCTTAAATTTTCAAAAGTTCTTCGTGATATTGGCATCTGGCTTCTTGCTGGGCTTCTTCTCATTGGGGGATATACATTCAAGGATGATTTAAAACCAATTTGGCAGCGCATCACGGCCTCGCTTAATCCAGGTCAACCGGTCAGCCTTGATGATAATCGTGTACAAATTGCAAGAGGCAAGTCAGGCGATTTTATTGTCAAAGCTGTGGTCAATGCACAGGATATTGATTTCCTGTTTGATACTGGTGCAAACGCTGTAGTCTTGACCTATGACGATGCAATTCGTGCGGGCTTCACCCCTGATCGTTTGAACTTCAGTGTTTCTGTGGACACTGCAAATGGCCGCACCACAGCAGCCCCTATTAGAATTGGCTCAATTCAGATTGGCTCAATTGTCCGCAAAAACATACGCGGGCTTATTGCCAATAAACAAGATTTAAAATCCAGCTTGCTTGGCATGACATTCATGAATGAATTGACCGGCTTTAGTGTGGCTGGTGACACGCTGGAGTTTCGAGACTAAGCGACGTCCTCAATTTGCGATGGCAACACTACAGCGCCAAAAGCCCGTTCGATGACCTCAGGCTTTGCGGTATCTAACCGTGCTTCTTCTGATAAAATTTGTCGGTACCGTCGCGCACCGGGTAATCCATGGAAGAGGCCTATCATATGGCGCGTGATGGCCGACAACCTTACGCCTTTAGCCATTTCCTGATCGCAATAAAGCATCATCGCATCGCACAGGTTTTGCCAATTAAAGGGCTTGGCAAAGACTTTGTCTTCTTGCCCATAAATGCGGTTATCTACTTCTGTGAGTAGGCTTGCATCTTGATAGGCTGCACGCCCGAGCATCACACCATCCACATGCTCAAGATGCACAGACGCCTCATCAAGCGTCGAAATTCCGCCATTGATGCCGATAAAGACATCAGGCAAGCGCTGTTTCAATGCATAAACACGCTCATAATCAAGCGGCGGCACATCACGGTTTTGCTTCGGGCTTAGCCCCTCAAGCCACGCTTTGCGCGCATGAACCCATAGTGCGTCGACACCACTATCGACAACTGCATTCGCCAATTCGTCAAGCGCCACCAGCGTGTCTTGTTCATCAACACCAATACGGCATTTCACAGTTACAGGGCAAGTCACCGCCTCTTTCATTGCCTTCACACAATCACCGACAAGCTGCGGCTCTCGCATCAAACATGCGCCAAATGTGCCGCTTTGCACACGATCCGAAGGACAACCAACATTGAGGTTTATTTCGTCATAGCCAAAATCAGCCCCAATTTTGGCAGCAAGCGCTAGTTTTTCAGGTTCTGAACCACCCAGCTGAAGCGCAACAGGGTGTTCATTTTGTGAAAACCCAAGCAGCCGTTCACGGTCACCATGAATGATCGCATCCGCTGTGACCATTTCAGTATAGAGCAGCGCATGCGCCGATAATTGGCGATGAAAGTAGCGGCAATGCCGATCCGTCCAATCCATCATCGGCGCAACGGAAAACCTAGCGTGTTGATTTATCTTCATTTTTCTTGTGCATTCAAACTGTTACGAGATAATTTTTACACAGGAGCACGTTCCAACCTCTCACGGCTCACTTCTTTTTGACGGCTCAGCGAGGACGATATGGCCACTGTAAACAAGCTAGCCTTCGGTGTATACGGGGTCCAGATCAGACGCAAGGGGCTACGCTAGCTAGACCTAATTTAAAACCGAAGTGGCTTTTAGGCGGTCTTTTGCTAAGTCAATAAACGCACGGATCTTGGCCGGGGCCCGTCGCCCCTCAACATGAACAAGATGGATCGGCAAGGGTGCGGGTTCAAAGTCTTCGAGCACCGTTTGTAAAACACCTGTCTCTAGATCCGGGCCTACCTGATAGGACAGAGCTCTACAAATACCCCAATTGCGTTTGGCGACTGAGATTGCCGTAGCGACACTGCTGACTGTCAAGCGCGGTTTGATGCGAACAGTTTCTTGCATCTCATGCCCGAAACGCCATTCGGTCGTAGGGCTGACTGGTGAGGCCGACACGATCTGATGTTTTTGCAAGTCAGCGGGTGTCTTCGGAGTGCCATTTACCGCAAAATATTCCGCTGAACCGCACACAATCCGTCTGACTTGACCAACACGAACAGCTGCGAGGCCTGATGATGGCAGCTCGCCAATGCGCACTGCAAGGTCGAAGCCTTCTTCAACCATATTCACAATCCGATCGACCATCAGCACATCCGCACTGACAGTCAGATGAGTATCCAGAAATTCAGTCAAGATTGGAGTCACATAGATACGGCCAAATTCATTGGAGCAGGTGATCCGAAGCTGTCCGACTGGATTAGTCGCCGCCCCCTTTGCCGCATCATCGGCCGCCTGCATTTGTCCCAGAATATGGCGAGCATCCTCAAGATAAGCCTGACCAACTTCGGTCAATCTTACACGGCGTGTTGTCCGTGTGAACAGGCGCGCACCAAGACGTGCTTCTAGCGCGTTAACGCCGCGTGTCGCTGAAGGCGCGCTTAGGCCGCATTTACGCGCTCCCCCAGAAAAACTTTCGGTTTCAGCAACCGCCATGAAAACTTCGAGACTTTTTAGCCGATCCATTGTGCGCGACCTCTCTATTCTTATCAAATATCAAAATAATGAGTTTCATGATTGATCTATTTATTCATTATCCAAAGAGGTTTATCAATACTCAAAGCACAAAGCCGTGCACAGGTATTTGAAACTATAAGGACTTTGATACGCACACCGAACCGCCCCGATACCCACTTCCGTCCTTCAGCAAAGTCACTACTGTGAAAAAAGTTCGCTTGGCCGAAGACGCTTGGAATAATTGCAACCCAGCAAAATTACCTTGGCGCATACCCCTGACAGTACATTGCGCAACCGGACTGAGCGATCTTGGCCTCTGGCTCTCAACAAAAACAGGAATATCCAATGACACCGATCAAACTTTACCGAAACCCAAAATCTGGTCACTGCCACCGTGTTGAGCTGATGCTTGCACTATTGGATTTGCCTTTTGAAACCATTGATCTGGATATGGCAAATGGCGCACACAAAGCGCCTGACTACCTCGACATCAGCCCTTTTGGTCTGGTGCCCGCTATTGATGATGGCGGCTATACACTGGCTGATTCAAACGCGATCCTCGTGTATCTGGTTAAGACCTATGCCAAAGGATCCAAATGGATGCCCGAATCTCCGAAAGATGCAGCTAATGTGCAATATTGGCTGACCGTTGCCGCAGACAACATCTATTCCGGCCCCTGCGCTGCCCGATTGGTCAAAGTTTTTGACGCTCCGCTTGACCACGCCGCAGCGGTCACTAAGGCACATAACCTATTCAAGATTATGGAAGCGCATCTGGAAGGCCGTAATTGGCTTGCCACTGACACAATCACTATCGCTGATGTGGCTGGATACAGCTACATCGCGCATGCACCAGAAGGTGGCGTCGATCTTGCTCCCTATCCGAACATTCGGACCTGGATTGACCGGATTGAAAGAGAACCCAACTTCGTCGGCATGGTCAAGTCTCCAATTCCTGAGCTGGCTTAACTAAATTCGCGTGTCAGAACAGCCCTCCATCCTGGTATGCGCAACCACACAGTCTATAGGATAACACCGATGAACGATATGGCCCCCGTCAACCCATTTCACAAAGGCGAACTGCACGCACAGGCCAAGACTGGCGCAGGCGATGTCGCCAAATGGGCAGGCGGGTTCGTCCGCGATTATTTACCCGAACAACACCGCGAGTTTCACACCGCGCAACCTTTTCTTGTGGTCGCAGGCGGTGATGAGGATGGTCAGACATGGATCACATTGCTCGATGGCCCGGACGGCTTTGCCACCTCTCCTGATCCGCGCAGGATCACCTTGAACACTACCCTTGAGGCGTCTGATCCCCTTGCAGCGCCTTTCGCCGCAGGAGCCGACATTGGTGTTTTGGGTATCGAGCTAGCATCTCGTCGCCGCAATCGCTTTAGTGCTCATGTGACCCCAAACGCGTCGGGTTACAACCTCGATGTCCATCAAACCTTTGGTAATTGCCCGCAGTACATCCATGAACGGAGCTGGTCGCGTGTCGCCAAAGCCGAGCCGGTCCAATCACAAAAAAGACCTGATCTGTCGTCTGATCAAATCGCCCTTATTGGCACTGCTGACACTATGTTCATCGGCTCTGGTCATTTTGACAAATCGGAGGCAGCTTCAAATGGGTATGACGCGTCGCACCGAGGCGGAACGCCAGGATTTGTCCATGTGGTCGACAGCACTCATCTGCAAATCCCAGACTACGCGGGCAACAATTTTTTCAACACTATAGGCAACATCGTTTCAGATCCGCGTATTGGGCTGGTCTTTGTCGACTTTGAAACTGGCGGCCTACTGCACATCACGGGTCGTGGCGCCATCGACTGGGACCCAAGTGGCGCCCATGTTCCGGATGCACAACGCCTAATCAATGTCGAAATCGATGCGGTCATCAGCCGCCCAGAAGCAGTGGGACTGCGGTGGACAACAAAAAATCACCTGTCTCGGCGATTGCGTCTGGCAAGACGCGAGGACGAAACGACGCATATCACGTCTTTCTATTTCGAGCCGCTTGATCAGCAACCACTCGCTTCCTTCAAGGCCGGTCAGCATCTTCCCATTGAGGTGCAGATTCCGGGCCAAATCGGCACCTCCAAACGCAGCTACTCGCTATCTGGCGCGCCGGAAAATAGGCAACACTACCGTTTGAGCGTCAAACGTGAGGCACAAGGACTTGTATCATGCTTCCTTCATAATGAATTAAGCGTGGGTAGTGTGATCGAAACCAGTGGACCATCTGGTGAATTCGTGATCCCATCCAGCACATGCCCGCTCGTCTTAGTCAGCGCCGGTGTGGGGCTGACTCCAATGGTCTCTATGCTCCATGAAAGCGCCGACACAAATCGCCCAGTTTGGTATGTGCATGGCGCAATCAACAGCCAAGAACACGCTTTGCGAGATGAAGTAGACGCACTCGTCACTGCATATGACAACTTGCAGAAACGCATCTTTTACAGCAATCCAATTGAAAGCGATGTGCTTGGTCGCGATTACGATATGACTGGTCGGATAACTGCATCAGATCTGCTCAATCTGGATGCGGGTCCTGAGGCGCATTACATGTTATGCGGCCCTGCCCCCTTCCTGTCAGCCATACGCGAAGGCTTGGAAAAGCGCGGTGTGCCCGCAGATAAAATCCACTTGGAAACCTTCGGGCCTACTGCCTAACCCACACATCAAAGCAAAGCCCTTGACGAGCCCTGATTGTTCATCAGTCATCTAAAAGACACGTCAAAAGATATGTATTAGTTCAATGTTTTCCACTGACGCGCAGCACGCAACGCTTTGGCCTGATCTGCTTTTGGCATCTCATGAGCAAGTTCGGCGCGGTATTGCTTAGCCGCTTGATTGCCGCCCATAGCCGCAAGATTGAACCATTTGTGCGCAGATACAAAATCTACATCTACATCACGGCCTGATGAATACATAACGCCAAGTTCAAAGAATACATCAGTAGATAAAGGACGACCACCTATAGTCGCAAGATCTACACTTTCCATTTCTAATCTAGCCATTTTAAACTCCCCAGTTTTGACTTATTCAGACTATTTTTTTATTACGCATTGTTTACGCTGATGGAGCTAATACTGACGGCTTTGATTAAAATTCGTGTTAAATTTCAATCTGAATCAAATATAAACAGCGTAAAAAGGAATGATTCAGATTCTTTTTTCGTTAAACTTTCAAGCGCGGATTCCCTCGTGTTTACGAGGCAAATTAATAAAGGATTCAAACTTTTACGAAGAGTTTTTTAACTAAGGAATCGATTGCCAAATTAAATTTGCCAATATCAGCTTTGAAAAAAATCATATTTTCTGCCGTTACGTCACGTTTTCAAGCATTCAAAAATGACTTACGTTAACGTTAGCTATTTGCATTCAATGAATGCTCACCAATAGAAAATGCAAAGCTTTGAGGAGAAATGATATGAGGAAAACGGTAATCACACTTGCAACGCTCGGCATGTTAGCAGCAATGAGCAACGCAAATGCTGCAAGTGGCATTGAAGGCACATGGACAGCAACGGATGGAAAGTCAAAAATCAAAATAACCAAATGCGGATCAAATTTTTGCAGTAAGATCATCTGGTTAAAAAATCCACGCAAAGATACAAAAAACGAAAACTCAGCTCTACGTGGCCGTAATGTTGTTGGCATTCAAAATTCGAATAATCTTAAACCAGCCGGCAAAAACAAATGGTCTGGCAATGTTTACAGCCCCAAAAAGGGCAAGACCTATCAGGGATTCGCCACGATATCTGGTGAAAAAATGACAATGAAAGGCTGTCTTACAAGTGCTGGCCTACTTTGCCAAAAAGCAAGTTTCAAGCGCGCTAAATAATGAAAAAAGCTGTTCTTAGAAATAAGAACAGCTCTTCATTCACATGATATTTTGGCTTCAGGCTTACTCAAGCCCAATTTTTGATTTCAAAAGATCGTTCACGGCCTTTGGTGCGGCTTTGCCTTGTGTGGCCTTCATGACTTGACCAACGAACCAGCCAAGAAGCTGCGGTTTTTCTCTCGCTTGCTCAACTTTTTCAGGGTTGGCCGCAATCACCTCATCAACGGCTGCTTCAATTGCGCCCGTATCCGTTACCTGCTTCATGCCACGGCTTTCAACGATCTCGGCTGGATCACCACCCTCAGCATAGACTATCTCAAATAGGTCTTTGGCGATTTTGCCCGAAATGGTATCGGCCTTGATGAGATCCACAATACCGCCAAGCTGATCGGCAGACACGGGGCTATCACTGAGCGAGCGGCTGTCTTTATTGAGAGCACCAAGCAAATCATTGATCACCCAGTTGGCCGCGAGTTTCGCATCACGGCCCTCGGCAACCTTTTCAAAAAAGTCTGCGGTTTCTTTTTCTGCAACCAAAACGCTGGCGTCATAAGGTGTCAGCCCTAGCTCTTGAATAAACCGGCCCCGCTTTTCATCTGGCAATTCTGGGAGGTCGCCGGCAATGCCATCAACAAACTCTTGGTCAAATTCCAACGGCAGCAAATCAGGATCAGGGAAATAGCGATAATCATGCGCTTCTTCTTTTGAGCGCATAGAGCGTGTTTCGCCTTTCACGCTGTCATAAAGCCGCGTTTCTTGATCAATCGTGCCGCCATCTTCGATAATCGCAATTTGACGCCGCGCTTCATATTCAATTGCGGCCACGGCAAAACGCATGGAGTTCACATTTTTGATCTCACAACGTGTGCCGAACTCACCGCCGGGCTTGCGCACAGAGACATTAATGTCGGCCCGCATGGAGCCTTGTTCCATATTACCATCGCAAGTGCCAAGATAGCGCAGGATCGCCCGCAGCTTGGTCAAATAAGCGCGCGCCTCTTCTGATGAGCGCAAATCAGGCTTTGACACAATTTCCATAAGCGCCACGCCAGAACGGTTGAGATCGACAAAAGACATGGTGGGATGCTGATCGTGCATCGACTTGCCTGCATCTTGCTCAAGGTGTAGGCGCTCGACGCCAATTTCCACCTGCTCGCCGTCTTTCATATCAAGATAGACAATGCCCTCGCCGACGATTGGCTGCTTGAATTGTGAAATCTGATAGCCTTGTGGCAAATCAGGATAAAAATAGTTTTTGCGATCAAAGACAGAATAATTGTTGATCTCAGCCTTCAAGCCAAGACCGGTGCGCACGGCTTGGCGCACGCATTCTTTATTGATAACCGGCAACATGCCCGGCATGGCCGCATCAACAAAAGACACATGGTCATTTTGCTCTCCGCCAAACTCGGTCGAGGAGCCGGAGAATAATTTTGCCTCAGAGCTCACCTGCGCATGGACTTCAAGCCCCATGACAATTTCCCAGTCGCCAGTGGCGCCTTTGATGAATTTTTTCGGATCAGGGGTACGTGTATCAATCAGGCTCATAAGTGTGCTCTTTAAAATATCGTTGTCGTGTTCGGTCTCATTTAACGTGCGTTGAGGAAATTATGCCTCGCCATCGCGTTCATTCATTTTTTCTTCTTCATATTGGATTGCCCAGCCAATGATCTGACGCCATAGCGCTTCGGCGAGTTCTGGCGGCATACCTTTTTCTTCGGCTCTAGCGCGCACACGGTCAATCACAACTTGAATGCGCCACGGCACGACGGCTTCCGCCGCATTGTTTTTAATCTGCCACATGCGATCGACATATTCCCAGCGTTCAGCCAGAAGATCGACCATGGCCGTATCAAGCCGATCAATCTCATGGCGCACATCTTCGCGCGTTTCACATTCGCTAGCTGTTTTGAGGCGCTCTGTCATATCTACCACCATTTCTCTGGTGTGAAGCTACCAGCAGCATCTTCGATCACTTGGCCGAGCTGGAACAGGGTTTCTTCATCAAACGGGCGGCCAATCAGCTGAAGGCCTAGCGGTAGGCCAGCTGATGAAAGACCAGCAGGAATAGAGATACCCGGAAGGCCCGCCATATTCACGGTCACTGTGAAGATGTCATTGAGATACATTTTCACCGGATCAGCGGCCATTTCTTCGTCACCAATCGCGAAAGCGGCAGATGGGGTAGCGGGTGTTAAAATCGCATCGACGCCATTGGCATAAACCGTTTCAAAGTCGCGTTTAATGAGTGTGCGGACTTTTTGAGCGCGTAGGTAATAGGCATCATAGTAGCCAGCAGAAAGCACATAGGTACCAATCATAATGCGGCGCTGCACTTCTTTGCCGAAGCCTGCCGCGCGGGTTTTTTCATACATATCGGTGATATCATCACCAGCAACGCGCAGGCCGTATTTCACGCCGTCATAACGCGCAAGGTTTGATGAGGCTTCGGCTGGTGCCACGATATAATAGGCAGGCAGCGCATATTTTGTGTGCGGCAGAGAGATTTCAACAATCTCAGCGCCTGCCTCTTTCAGCCAATCAATGCCCTTTTGCCATAAAGCTTCAATCTCAGCGTCCATACCATCCATGCGGTATTCTTTGGGAATGCCGATTTTTAGCCCTTTCACCGATTTGCCAATCGCGCTTTCATAATCTGGCACGGGAAGATCAACCGATGTCGTATCTTTTTTATCAACGCTTGCCATTGATTTTAGCAAAATGGCGGCGTCGCGGTTTGTGCGTGCAATCGGGCCTGCTTGATCGAGCGATGAGGCAAAGGCGACTGTGCCCCAGCGTGAACAGCGGCCATAGGTAGGTTTAATGCCGACTGTGCCTGTGAAGGCTGCAGGCTGGCGAATAGAGCCGCCTGTATCTGTTGCTGTTGCACCCGCACAAAGCCATGCAGCCGTTGCAGACGCAGAACCACCAGACGAGCCACCGGGCACAAGCGCTTGGCTATCGCCCATCTTGCGCCATGGGTTTGTCACCGCGCCATAATAAGAGGTCTCATTGGATGATCCCATCGCGAACTCATCCATATTGAGTTTGCCCAACATCACCGCGCCATCATCCCACATGTTTTGTGTAACGGTGGATTCGTAGTTTGGCTTGAACCCATCAAGAATATGGCTTGCCGCTTGGCTATGTGCGCCATTGGTACAAAAGAGGTCTTTGACACCAACCGGAATACCTTCCAGCGCCCCTGCCTCGCCCTTGGCAATTTTTTCATCAGACTTTTCAGCCTGCGAGCGGGCGTGCTCAGGTGTCACCTCAATATAGGCATTGAGCGCCTCATTGCCGGCATCAATTGCGGCAAGATAGCTATCCGTTAGCTCAACGGCAGTGAAGTCTTTGTCATTCAGCCCTTTGCGAGCTTCGGCAATTGTTAGTTTAGTCAGATCGGTCACAGGCGCGGCCTTCTTATTCATTTAGTTTAATTCAAAAAAATTAGATTTATTCAACGACTTTAGGCACAGCAAAAAAGCTGTCATCAGAAACAGGCGCATTACCCGTCACCTTATCGGCATAACCACCATCGGTTACACCATCGTCGCGCATACGCATTTTCTGCTCAACAACCGACGTCATCGGCTCTACGCCATCAACATTCACTTCATTGAGTTGCTCTACCCAATCAAGGATAGCATTGAGCTCACCCTTCATACTCTCAGCCTGTGTATCATCAATGGCAATGCGCGAGAGTTTAGCAACCCGTTTAACGGTGGCAGTATCAACAGACATAGTTTTATCCTGTGGCTTTGTTGTCGTGTGCGAATATGTTTATGACAGCGCTATAGCAGAGCGTTTGCGGCCTATGCAATGTCACATATGCTTGATGCAGCATTTGAATGGCTATTCAGTGTTCAAATTTTGCCAATCTCGGCATTTTCATGCCCTAAGACGCCTGCTTTTCTTAATTCACGAGCAGCAAGCATGCCAATATAAGCAAGCATGGCCAGCGTTAAAATCACTGCAATGATGAGACTATAGGTCTGGAGACGGTCAGCCAATGTGTTGCCGCCATGCAAAACATCCATGCCCACCTTACCAATCCATACTTTGATAATCGCGCCCGGAACCAGACCGATCATGCTCGCAGCAAGATAAGCGCGCCAATCAACGGCCGTTAGACCAAAGGAATAATTTTGTACCGCAAAAGGTAACATGCCCGACAAACGCACCAGAAGCACCAGACGAAAACCACCAGTCACCATGACTTGCACAATCGCGCGGGCTATGGGGCGCTTTTCGCAAAAACCGCGCACATATTTATGCCCAAAGCCACGTGCGATCCAAAAGGCAACCAATGCGCCAAGAACCGCGCCCGCATAAGCTATCGGTATCCCCCACCAACCATAAATAGCGCCTGCAGCTAGAGAAAATGGTGTTATCGGAATAAAAAGCAGCACAACTCCAATAAAAATTGCCACAAAAAAGACAATACCCAAGACCCCATAACTATGGGTCAACTCAGCAAAAGCGTCAGCAAATTCAGTCATTGCTGCAAACATCGGTACTAAAAAACTCATAACCCCTCTTAATGGCAATCATACCCAAGTTACATTGCAAACAATAGCGACTAGTAACAACCCCCTTGCACAAGCCGGTAATTACAGGCATGAAATTTTTTTATCCTATGAGATCATCATGCCATTACTCGATACTATTCCCTTTGTAGATCAAACACGCAATAGCCGTCTCCTTGGCCTTGATCTTGGCACAAAGACAATTGGACTTGCAATCTCAGACACCCTATGGAATGTCGCCTCCCCCCTTTCCACCATCAAACGCACCAAGTTTACAAAAGATGCTGAAGAACTCATGGCGATTTGCAAGGCCCAAAATGTGAGCGGCTTAGTGCTTGGAATGCCCTTTAATATGGATGGCTCGGAAGGCCCACGGGCACAAGCGACTCGAGCATTTCAACGTAATCTTGATAGATTAAGCACTTTGCCCGTCACTTTATGGGATGAACGATTATCAACCGTTGCAGCCGAACGCGCACTTCTCGAGGCCGACACCAGCCGTGCCAAGCGCGCTGAAGTCATCGATTCAATCGCGGCCAGCATTATTCTGCAAGGCGCTTTGGAGCGATTTCATACCCTGCGCGATGCTTAAAATTTTGCTCCCAAAAAAAGCTCATAACTTTACATGAGAAGCCTTCTTTGAGGCTTTTGATATTTGTTGAGAAATTAACCTCGTTTCTGGGCGATTAAAATGCCGATTGCAACCTAATGTGACTTGTCGTAAGAAACACACTCATGAGCACATCAAAATCCAAATTATTCCCTCATCGCCATTTGCTAGGCATTGAAGGTCTATTACCGCACGAAATAACCAAATTACTAGATCTTGCCGATAGCGAGGTCGAGGTTGGCCGCCAGATCGAGAAAAAGAAATCGGTTTTACGCGGGCGCACACAGATTAATCTGTTTTTTGAAGCTTCAACACGCACACAATCATCATTTGAATTGGCCGGTAAACGGCTTGGTGCAGATGTTATGAATATGTCTGTCGGTTCTTCATCCGTCAAAAAGGGTGAAACACTGATTGATACCGCCATTACGCTCAATTCAATGAACCCAGATCTTCTGGTTGTTCGCCACGCAAGCGCGGGTGCCGCTGAACTTCTTTCCCAAAAAGTCGAATGCTCCGTGATTAATGCAGGTGACGGAACCCACGAACACCCGACGCAAGCCCTACTTGATGCCTTAACTATCCGCAGGCACAAAGGCCGCCTGCAACGGTTAACGGTTGCTATATGCGGCGATATTTTGCACAGCCGCGTGGCGCGCTCCAACATCATTTTGCTCAATGCGATGGAGGCGCGGGTGCGTGTGATTGGTCCGCGCACGCTTTTGCCTATCGGCATTGAACGCATGGGTGCAGAAGTCTTCACCGATATGGAAGAAGGCCTCAAAGGCTGTGATGTGGTGATGATGCTTCGCCTTCAACACGAACGTATGGCGGGGTCATTTGTGCCGTCCAGTCGCGAGTATTATCGTTATTTCGGGCTTGATGAAGCAAAGCTTGCCCATGCAAAGCCTGATGCGCTGGTTATGCACCCCGGCCCCATGAACCGCGGCGTGGAGATTGCATCAGAAATTGCCGATGGGCCTCAATCAGTCATCCGCGAACAAGTGGAAATGGGCGTTGCCGTTCGCATGGCAATTCTTGAAGCCTTGTCGCAACATTTACCAGAGCGAAAAATGGAGGCGGTGAAACTGATATGAGCCAGCCCCTAGCCTTTGTTGATGCCCATGTCGTTGATCCAAGCCAAAATCTGGATGATCAACGCACCGTTCTTGTTGAGAATGGAAAAATCAAAGCAATTGAAGTGCATGTTGCTCCAAGCCTTTTGGAAGCTGACTACGAGATCATTGATTGCACAGACAAAACCCTCATCCCCGGTATTATAGATTGTCAGGTGCGCACTGGTGAACCAGGCAATGAGCATGAAGAAACTTTAGCCAGCGCCTCACAGGCCGCCGTTGCCGGTGGTGTCACCACAATGATCACCCAGCCGGACACCAATCCAATAATTGATGATATGGCACTGGTTGATTTTATTTCGCGCAATGCCAGCGCCAATGCGCTCAATAAAGCGCATGTGATGGGCGCATTGACCAAAGGCCTCAAGGGCGAGGAAATGTCTGAACTTCGCCTGATGCATGAAGCCGGAGCTGTGGCTTTCACCAATGGCCATGAGCCTATCAGCAATGCGCGTCTCATGCGCCGCGCCCTCTCCTACACCCGCGATTTTGATGGCCTGATTGTGCACCACACTGAAGACCGTGACCTGACGCGCGGGGGCGTCATGAATGAAGGAGAAATGGCAAGCCGCCTTGGCCTTAATGGCATTCCTAAAATGGCAGAAATCATTATGTTGGAACGCGACATTCGGTTGGTTGAGCTGACTGGTGGGCGCTATCATGCTGCGTGTATTTCCTGTGCCGAATCTGTCGATTTGATCCGTAACGCCAAAGCCCGTGGGCTCAATGTTAGCTGCGGTGTTTCGATCAATAATGTGACCTTGAATGAAAATGATATTGGCTCATATCGGACCTTCTTCAAACTCTCGCCACCGCTGCGTCTGGAAGAAGACAGAATGGCAATTGTTGAGGGCATTAAAGACGGCACCATTGATGTCGTCCATTCAGATCACACTCCACAAGATGTTGACATGAAACGCCATCCCTTTGCCGATGCGGCAGATGGGGCGATCGGGCTTGAAACCCTGCTCGCCGCTCTTTTACGGCGGGTTCATGATGGGGCACTTAATCTAAGCGATGCTGTGCGGGTATTATCAAACAAGCCCGCGCAACTTCTCGGCCTTGAAACAGGCAGCTTGAAAAAAGGCACTGCCGCCGATATTACTCTCATAGACATCAACGAGCCATGGGTTTTGACAAAAGAAATCCTGAAATCTCGCTCCAAGAACACAGCCTTTGAAGATGCACAATTCACTGGTCGGGTTTGCAAAACCTATGTGGACGGTTTCGAGGTCTATAGCCATCGCTGAATTTGTTCCTATAATGCATCTTTAAGTTGATGATATAAAATACTGGAACATTGTGATGCCTGATCCAATAAGCTGGAGCTTAGAGCTGCCTTATTATCTTATGTGGTTGTTGTTTGGCTATCTTCTGGGTTCTATACCGTTCGGTCTTCTTATCACCCGCTTTTCAGGTCAAGGCGATATTCGCACGATCGGGTCCGGAAATATTGGCGCTACCAATGTTTTACGCACAGGCAACAAAAAACTCGCTGCCCTGACGCTGGCGAGTGATGTTTTGAAGGGAACCGCAGCGGTTCTTATTGCCGGCCATTTCATGGGACAAGACCCTGCAGTATGTGCAGGACTTGGTGCTTTCCTTGGTCACCTCTTCCCAATTTGGTTGAAATTCAAAGGCGGCAAGGGTGTTGCCACATACATCGGCATTCTCGCTGGACTATTTTGGCCCGCCTTTCTTGTCTTTGCCGTAATCTGGCTCGCGACCGCTTTGATCTTTCGTTATTCATCACTAGCCGCGCTTATCGCCACACTGGCAACCCCCTTCGTACTGCGGGGTTTTGATGCCTTTCAGTTTTCAGAACTTTTTGCATTACTGACTTTGCTTGCATGGGTGAAGCATCATGAAAACATCCGGCGCCTGATATCTGGCACCGAAAGTCGAATTGGCTCGAAGGGTTGAATAAATGTTGCGTCCATCTTTAAGTGATGAACAACGGATTGCGTGGTTACGGCTTGCACGCAGCGAACGAATTGGAGCCGTTACATTTCATAATTTTATAAATCGGTATGGCTCCGCCCAAGCAGCGCTAGACGCGTTGCCCGATATTATAAACCGTAATAAATCCAAAGCAGGGGCACGCATATGTTCGCGCAATGAGGCGGAGCACGAGTTAGAAGAAGCCGCCCGTCACGGCATATCCTATGTTGCGGTTGGTGAGGCTGAGTACCCAAGCCTGTTACGTGAAACAGAAGGCAATCCACCTTTTATTTTAGTTCAAGGCAAAACAAACTTTGACGCGCTCCCTCATGTTGCAATCGTCGGATCGCGCAATGCATCCATTGCAGGTCAAAAGATGGCGTCAACTCTTGCTGGAGAACTTAGCGATGCGGGACACGTCGTCGTTTCCGGCCTTGCCAGAGGCATAGATTCTGCCGCTCACAAAGCATCATTAAAAACAGGCACAGTTGCAGTGATCGCTGGTGGTCATCTTCGGTTGTACCCACCAGAAAACATCTCTCTCGCCACAAGTATTATTGATAATGGTGGCTCGATTGTCACCGAAATGCCGCCAAACTTTGAGCCACGTGGCAAAGATTTTCCCCGTCGCAACCGAATCATATCCGGCTTATCACTTGGTGTTGTTATTGTGGAAGCCGCGCGTCGGTCAGGCTCTTTAATTACCGCGCGCCTTGCAGGAGAACAAAACCGTCAAATTTTTGCCGTGCCTGGTTCACCACTCGATCCTCGCGCAGATGGCACCAATAACCTTATTCGCGAGGGCGCAACACTTATCCGATCCGCTGAAGATATCATAAATGACCTGAGGCCGATGAGAACTTTTGAGGATTCTGGCGCAACTGATGGACAAGAACCCTTTAGGCTGGAGGCTGGCAACGATGATGAATTTTCAGTAGACATTGTGCCAGAAGAAGTCATCGATATTGTCTTGAATGGGTTGAGCCAATCACCCGTTCATCAAGATGACATCATTCGGATTACAGAGCTATCGGCGGCTGGCGTTATTTCAAGCCTTTGTGAACTTGAGGTTTCAGGGCGTATTGAGAGGTTGGAGGGGAACACCTTCATCTTGTCGCCTTAAACTTTACCAGCCACCGAATATTATGTGTGGGCATCAACCCACACTCATCTTCTCATCCAACTTTTGATCATGCGCCCTGTCATAAGACTCAATGCGTGCCATATCGATGAGATATGCCAAAAACTCCATATCGGCTTTTGCAGCCATAACACATAAATCCGCTGTCATACGATGGATATATTGAGCTGTTTCCTTCTTTAATTTAAGGCGCTCGCACTCACCCATCTGCAACGTTTTTGAATATGCATTTGACATGCCACCTACAATATAGGAATCTATTCCGACTTCAGGTCGTGCTGCAGTTTTCTTGGTCATTATGTGACCCCTCGCCGAATCTCTATTTGAAGGATGATTAAAGCTAACACACTTTTTAGTTTAGTAAAGATTTTTTTACAACTTAAAGTTGGTAATCGTTTATGCCTCTCAGCCCTATATCAGCAAAAAATAACACGGTGATTTGAAAAAATTCGATAAAACCCTTTGACACGAGACGATCTAGAGATGATTGTCCGGCCCCAAAGTGTATTCGGATTAACGTTCGATATTATTTCCAAACCGTATAAAGAGTGCTTTATGAACGTTGTTATTGTTGAGTCGCCTGCCAAAGCGAAAACCATCAACAAATATCTTGGCTCAGATTATCAGGTGTTTGCCTCGTACGGCCACGTACGTGACCTACCCCCTAAAGATGGCTCTGTGCGTCCTGACGAAGAATTTGCCATGGATTGGCAAATTGACGCTAAGGCGAAAGCCCGGGTCAATGAAATAGCCAAAGCGGTTAAAGGGTCCGACAAACTTATTCTCGCAACTGACCCGGACAGAGAGGGCGAAGCCATCTCTTGGCATCTGCTGCAGGTGCTGCAAGACAAAAAAGCCTTGAAAGACAAAAAGATTGAACGCGTTGTTTTCAATGCTGTTACCAAAAACTCCATTTTGGAAGCAATGAACAATCCGCGCGAGCTTGATACACCACTTGTTGATGCTTATCTCGCACGCCGCGCGCTTGATTATCTCGTCGGCTTCACTCTATCGCCAGTTTTATGGCGCAAATTGCCCGGCTCTCGCTCAGCAGGCCGTGTGCAATCTATCGCTCTTCGTCTAATCTGCGAACGCGAGCGCGAAATTGAAATTTTCAAGCCACAAGAATATTGGTCGATTGCGGCCCATCTTCAAAACAGCGATTCAAAATCATTTGAAGCACGCCTCACGGCCTTTGAAGGCAAGCGCAAGCAGCGGCTTGATATTAATAATGAGACTGAGGCAACCAGCATTAAAACAATGCTGGAATCAGCAAGTTTCAAGGTGGAAAGCGTTGAGGCAAAGCCGCAAAAGCGCAATCCTTATCCGCCCTTCACTACTTCCACGTTGCAAATGGAAGCCTCACGCAAGCTCGGTTTCACCGCCCAGCGCACCATGCAAGTCGCACAACGGCTTTATGAAGGCATCACATTGGGTGGCGAAACCACCGGTCTCATTACCTATATGAGAACAGACGGTGTTGATCTTGCCCCAGAAGCGATTGGTTCTCTGCGTCGCCAGATTGAAACCTCATATGGCGAGCGTTATGTGCCCGAGAAACCTCGTAAATATTTTTCTAAATTGAAAAACGCGCAAGAAGCACACGAAGCAATCCGTCCGACAGATGCTTTCCGTCGCCCCGCCGATATGCGCAAGTTTTTGGATGATGAACAATTCAGGCTCTATGACTTGATTTGGAAACGCACCATTGCGTGTCAAATGGCATCAGCTGAAATGGAACGCACGACGGCAGAAATTCTGGCAACTGGCAATGGCCAAACCGCCAATTTACGCGCCAGCGGCTCAGTTGTTCGGTTTGATGGTTTTTTGACGCTCTATACTGAATCCAAAGATGATGAAAAAGAGGAAGATCAAAGCCGTCTTCCTGCGCTTTCGGCTGATGAGAACATCAACCGCGAAAAAATCGACGCCTCGCAACATTTCACCGAGCCGCCACCGCGCTACACAGAAGCGACTATGGTGAAACGGATGGAAGAGCTGGGCATTGGTCGCCCGTCCACCTATGCCGCCACATTGACGGTTCTGCGCGACCGCGATTATGTGGTGCTCGATAAAAAGCGTTTCATACCAGAAGACAAAGGCCGGTTAGTGACCGCCTTTTTGGAGAATTTCTTCAACCGCTATGTGCAATATGATTTCACGGCTGGTTTGGAAGAAAAACTCGACAAGGTATCAGCAGGCAGCGTCCAATGGCGTGATGTTTTGCGCGAATTTTGGGATGATTTCTCAGGCCATGTCGATGAGATCAAAGATTTGCGCGTCTCTGAAGTGCTTGATGCTCTGAATGAGGCGCTGAAAGATCACGTCTTCCCTGAAAAGGAAGATGGTACACCACGCCGCGCCTGCCCTAAATGTGATGATGGTGAAGTCAGCCTGAAAGTTGGCCGTTTTGGCGCCTTTATCGGCTGCTCGAATTATCCTGAATGTAAATTCACCCGCCAGCTTAATCAGACCGGCGATGGCGAGGGATCAAATGGCGAAGACGACAACCGCGTGTTGGGCCAAGATCCTGAAACAGGGCTTGATATTAGCGTGCGCAAAGGTCGCTTTGGCCCCTATATTCAACTCGGCGAAGAAGCCAAACCAAAACGGGCCTCAATCCCCAAAGGCTGGGATGCTGCCACGATTGATTTTGAAGAAGCTTTAAAACTTATATCCCTACCCCGTCTTGTGGGTGAACACCCTGAAACTGGCAAAGAGATTACCGCTGGTATCGGGCGCTATGGTCCTTTCGTGCTTCATGATGGCACTTATGCAAATTTGGAGAGCGTTGATGAGGTCTTTGTTGTTGGTTTGAACCGTGCGGTTTCTGCCATTGCTGATAAAAAAGCCAATCCAAGAGGACGCACTGCGGCGAAAGCGCTCAAAGAACTTGGTGACCACCCAGATGGTGGTGGTAAGGTCACCGTTAATGAAGGCCGCTATGGGCCTTATGTGAAATTCGATAAGATCAATGCAACGCTTCCCAAAGATCAAAAGCCGGAAGATGTGACCATGGAAATGGCCGTTGAATTGATTGCGGCAAAAGCAGCTAAAGGCGGTAAGAAAAAACCGGCTGCCAAGAAAAAGCCCGCAGCAAAGAAAAAAGCTACAGCGAAGAAAACGACAGCCAAAAAGCCTGCGGCGAAAAAGAAAGCTCCCACTAAGGCCACAGAATAGCTGTGGCTAAAAAGACGCCATCCAAAACGAGCACCAACCCTTGGTTTCCAAAGCGCGAAGATATTTTGCGCTTTATCAAAGAAAACCCCGATAAGGCCGCAAAACGGGATATCGCCAAAGCCTTTAACATCAAAGGGCAAGACCGCATTGCATTAAAACAACTCTTGAAAAGCCTCTCAGAGGACGGGTTGATTGAAGGCAGTCGGAAAAAATTCACGCAAGCTGGCGAATTGCCTTCTGTCTTTGTGATGGACATTTATGAGCGCGATGAAGATGGCGAACTGATCGCCGCCCCCACAAAATGGGAAAATGAGGCCGCGCCACCCCCGCGCATATTGATTGCAACCTCCAGCAAAGACAAAGGCCGTGCACCCGGTATGGGTGATCGTATTTTAGGCCGTATTATAAACCGCGATGCGGGCAGCGAAGAAAAGCCAGCTTATACGGCGCAAATCATCAAGGTTCTTGAAAAGACGCCCTTGAGCGTGTTGGGTGTTGTCAAATTTGGCACCCATGCGGACGCCCTCCCTCGCCTTCTGCCCGTTGATAGAAAACAGCGCGAAGTCGAGATTGATCATCTAGGAGATGCCAAGGACGGCGATCTGGTTGAAGTTAAAATCACCAAGATCAGCAAATATGGTGATGCCCGCGCACGCGTTTTATCCGTCATTGGCTCATTAAAATCGGAAAAAGCGATCAGCCACATCGCGCTGCATGAACATGAAATTCCGCATATATTTCCAGATCCTGTTCTTGCCGAATCGGAAGAAGCGCGTGAGACCAGCATTGATGACAATCGGGAAGATTGGCGCGATGTACCACTGATCACCATTGATCCGGCCGATGCCAAAGACCACGACGATGCGGTGTTTGCTGAAACTGATGGCGATAAATCTAACATTGGCGGCTTTATCGTTACAATCGCAATTGCTGATGTCTCTTATTATATCCGGCCTAATACGGCGCTTGATAGTGAGGCTTTTAAGCGCGGCAATTCAGTCTATTTTCCTGATCGCGTTGTACCGATGTTGCCCGAGCGCATATCGAACAATCTGTGTTCGCTAAAACATGGTTTGGAACGCCCAGCGCTTGCTGTCAAAATCTGGCTGACAAGCGATGGTGCCAAAATCAAACACCGTTTTCATCGCATCATGATGAAATCACACGCTGGCGTCTCCTATGAGGAGGCGCAAGCCGCGATTGATGGCGATGTGAGCGAACGCGCTGCACACGTGCTTGAGAGCACCTTGAAACCATTGTGGGCGGCATATAGCGCGCTGAAACGCGAGCGCAAAGGCCGCGAGCCGCTTGATCTGAATATAGCGGAGCGCAAAATACGCCTCAATGATGAGGGAGGCGTTGCCGATGTTATCGTGCCGCAACGCCTTGATGCTCATAAACTCATCGAAGAATTTATGATCCTTGCCAATGTGGCGGCAGCGGAGGCCTTGGAAGCAAAGAAAAGTCCCGTTCTATATCGCGCTCATGATGCGCCGTCCTTAGCAAAACTCGAGAGTTTGCGAGATTTTCTATCCACCATTGAGATGCAAATTCCAAAGGCAGGCAATATACGCCCTCAACATTTCAATCGAATTTTGCGGGAAGTGAAAGATAAAGACCACGAGATTTTGACAAATCAGGTGGTGCTGCGCAGCCAAGCACAAGCGGAATATACGCCAGAGAATTATGGCCACTTTGGGCTTAATCTAAAACGCTATGCCCATTTTACGTCCCCTATCCGCCGCTATGCAGATTTGGTGGTGCATCGCTCGCTTGTCTCAGCCTATAAGCTTGGTGACGGTGGTCTTGGTGATGTGAATATTGAGAGCCTGTCCGAAATTTCTAGCCATATCTGCATGACAGAACGCCGCGCTATGAAAGCCGAGCGCTCGACCATTGACCGGCTGATTGCCGAATGGTTGTCCGATCAAGTGGGCGCTAAGTTCTGGGGCCGTATTGGTGGCGCCACGAAATCTGGCCTTTTCATCACTCTTGACGATACGGGCGCTGATGGATTCATCCCGATTTCCAAACTTGGTGATGATTATTATCATTTTGATGAAGCGCGTCATAACCTTGTGGGTGAGCGCACAGGCCAAACCTATACAATGGGCGATCATGTTCAGGTTCAGCTCGTCGAAGCGCTTCCTTTTGCCGGTGCTTTGCGGTTTGAAATGCTATCAGAAGGCACCAAAGGAAAAGCCGGCCAGCGCGCCTTTCCAAAACAAAAAGGCCGCCGCCGCTGCCCTACAAGTAAGCCAAGAGGCGGCGCTCCCAAAGGCATCTCACGCAAGATAAAGCGAAAACGCTGATCTGATTTGCAAATTTGTAAGTTGTACATGCGCATTATTGGGCCTAGATAAGATGTAACAGTGAAAGGTTCTCTCATGCCGCACTATGCAAATGACTTGAATAAATCTGAAAGTCACAATGGCTTGCCAAAACGCAGTGTGTTTCAGGCCATGTGGACAGGCTTTAAACAGAAGTGTCCGAATTGCGATAAAGGAAAACTTTTCGACCGCTTTTTGAAAGTTACTGACAATTGCAGTCATTGTGGTGAAGCTCTTCATCATCACCGTGCTGATGATGCGCCGGCCTATTTCACGATCTCGATTGTTGGCAAAATAATCGTGGGGCTTTTTGTCTGGGTTGAACTTGCTTATCAACCATCCTACTGGGTGCATGCAGCACTTTGGATTCCAGCTCTTATCATCATGGCGCTTTTAGCCTTGCCACTTATCAAAGGTGCAATCGTTGGGCTTCAATGGGCCAATTATATGCATGGTTTCAATCCTCATTTTATCGAGGGTGATGATGTGGAATTGCCCTCAGAAGACACCATTACCCCACAAGGTGCGGCTTGAAAATAAAGGACGCCTCTTCGCTTATCCTTGTTGACAGGCGCGGTGATTGCCCACGCATTTTGATGGGGCGACGATCTGCCAAACATCAATTCATGCCAAGTGTCTACGTCTTTCCTGGTGGTCGCGTAGATTATGCTGACCGCTTTGCTCCTTTTGGTCGTGATTATACCCGTGAAACGCTTGATCTACTCCTGCAACAGATGAAAGGCCGTCCAACAGCCTTGCGAGCACGCATGCTAGGGCTTGCAGCGATCCGTGAGACTTATGAGGAGGTCGGACTTATGCTAGGTGCTAGTGCTAACACCAAGCGCCAATATAACCAGCCATTATGGAATGCATTTAATGATCGCGGCATGCTGCCTGATCTGTCATCCCTCACCTATATTGCTCGCGCGATCACACCGCCGGGACACAATCGGCGATTCGATACGCGCTTTTTCATGGTCAATGCCGATCAATACTTGAACGATCAAGCGGCTCACTCCAGTGATGAATTGGAAGACGTGCAATGGCTGAGCTTCGATCAGACCGAGGATATGCCCATCCATTTCATCACAAGACAGATTATAGAAATCACCAAGGCCGCCATCGAACATCAAGATAACCACAAAGAACCACCAAAGGTGGCCTTTTATCGTGCAAAAATGGGTGCTGATAATCTGGCAAAAATAGTTACCTATTTGCGCGCGGGCAAAGAACCTTTGGATGGTGGAGAGCTCTTGGTTCAAAATAGATAAAGAGTTCTCTTAAACTGCTGTGCTAAATTACTTGACAAATATCCGCCAATGAGTAGTTTCGCGACAACAATGGGAGCCTAAGCGCTCCCTGTCTTTTTACCGGTGCCTTGGTAATCAAATCACCGACGTTTCAAGGAATAGCACGATGGCAAAAGCCACAACGATTAAAATCAAACTTGAAAGCACAGCTGACACTGGCTTCTTTTATGTAACAAAAAAGAATTCTCGCACCATGACTGAAAAGATGGTGAAGCGTAAATATGATCCAGTTGTAAGAAAACACGTTGATTTTAAAGAAACAAAAATCAAATAAAATATATTACTATTGAACAATA